>JAKQFQ010000255.1 GCA_029558315.1 Bacillota bacterium | reverse complement strand
ATTACGAGTAGTGATATAATACTCAAATGCCTCCTCTACATCTGCTGCACCCTGCTTAAACTCATCTGTATCGGTTGCAAGCATTCCAGGACCAGCATTAACGGCTGTTGACATCTGTCGGTAATAAGGAGCAAACACATTTCCGTATGGCTCATAAATGCTCGCCTGTGCATCAAAAATACAATTCGCCAAAGACCGCTCTTCATCATCAGTAATATTCATTGAACCATTCTCGTTGCTGCTGACGGTAGGGTACACATAGAAGACATCCACTTCTTTTTCGATAGATGGCAGTGATAGCCAGAAACTAGGATCTGCATAATCAATTGACATATTGGAATCCAATGTATCTTCTGATTGTACTTCTTCGGCACTTACACTTGCAATGGCGGTGCATACACCATATATGACAAGAAGTATCAGGATTACACGTAATTTTTGTTTCATGTCAGGTCACCATAATAACAGGTCGAAGATAATTTGCACAAGGTGATCCTTAACAGTATTGATTGATTCTCCAAAAATGAGAAGGTTCATTTTTAAAGAGGAAAGGGAAAAAGAAAACGCGGATTAAGCCAACCAACAACTCATTTCATCTTAATAATGAAAAAAGAGAGGAGAGAACGGGAAAAAAAGATCATGAAAGGGGAAAATCACCTATTTCGATAGGTATCCGTGAATCAGGAGAACTTGCAGTTTGATAGAGCGGGATGGTGCTCTCAGCCCATTTCCATTCAGCATAATCTACATTATCACCATAGGTGCTCGGAACGTATGCATCCGGATCCCAGTTCTCATCAACAATTCTGTCAGGGCGAAGTTTTTCTTCATGGATGAGACCCGCTTCTGCCGGATTAAATACCCCGGCTACCATGTAATACTCCGGCTCGATATGGAATCTTTTTTCAGCAACATTCCAGCCTCGCCCGAGTGTATAATACACCTGGTATGACTCAGAGGGAAGTTTCAATACTCCGGTCTTGTGAGGAGCCAGGTATACCGCAAATGGTATCGGCCAGTTTATCTCTTTAAACACAACAACTGCTTCCT
>JAKQFQ010000237.1 GCA_029558315.1 Bacillota bacterium | reverse complement strand
TTAGTTTTTGATGAATGATTTTGAGTTCCATGACCACATTCTGAATACAGAGTTGCCCTTCTTTTTCATATTGCCATTTGAGCATCAGATCGGTTCTCTTACGAGAGAGACCATATTCTCTGGAAACATAACCCTGTCCATTTGCCACTCTTTGCAGAAATGCCTGAGTGATCAGTTGTGGGGCAGCTTCCTGATAACCATTGATATGACTTGCCCATATACCACTATTTTCATTCCAAAAGTCTTTAAAAAGTGTCAACAGGGTTTTGACATTGATACTGCCATCCGGATTCACCCAAACCGGGCTGTATCTGGAAAGAAACCTGTCCTGACCGACTTCAGTCAATTCTCTGGGGATAACTTCTCTGTAAATCAGATTGGATATTTGCAGACCCTTTTTAACTCTTTTTACCAAACCTAAATCGATGCAATAATTGGCATCATCTTCATTATGCTCCACTTCTTCACCTAGTATCATAGGCAGAATTAAGCGTCTGACCCTGTCTTCTTTGAGTTTGTCAGCCAGTTGATCAAGGTGAGTCTGTCGTGATAAGATTAAGCGTTCTTTCGCAATTTCCAGCATTTGAGGGGTAATCGTAATGGTTCTGTCTCTGTTTTCTGACATTGTGTAAGTGACTTCATAGGCAAGGGCATTTACCAACCAGGGCTGACCATCGGTGTAATCCATCACCAGATCAAAACAAGCTTCTTCAAATTTCTGTCCGGTTTCTTCTGTATGCTGGGTATAAAGATTGATTACATCTTCTCTACTGAAATTCCCCAGTCTGAGTGATTCCGCTTTAATATTGAAGGCACTCCCTCCGGTAATAATATCCTGACCGCTGGTTTGAATCCGGTAATCTTTGATATCCCTTACCCCGCATAAAACCACAGATGAAGGAAAAGAACCCGGGCGTTTGTCATAGCCGGATCTGAGTTGCCTGAGAACTGATATGAGTGTGTCTCCGACCAAAGAATCAATTTCATCAATTAACATGATAACTGGCTTATTTGCTTTTTCTGAGATAATAGTCAGTAGAGAATTTAACGCACTGTTGACACCTTCAGTTCTGAATATTTCAGGTAAATCAATTGATGAAATACAATCTGAAATCATTGATGTTCTTTTTTTTATTTCTGATAGAATTGCTTTGAGACCTTCTTCTGTATTATTTCTGGCAGCCTGCCCTATCTCAAAATTGGCATAGATAGCCAGATATTGACCTTCCTGATTCAGATATTCCTGCAATGCCAGCATGGAGCTTGTTTTGCCGGTCTGACGGGGAGCATGAAGAATAAAGTACTTTTTTTGCTCAATTAGTAAAAGAATTTCTTCAAGTTTCCAGCGGTGAAGCGGATCTACTTTATAATGTTCCGGTTGGTTTACCGGGCCTGCTGTATTAAAGAATTTCATGATAAGCTCCTTTATCTTCTTCTTCGTTTTGTTTTGGACCACTGGTCACTAAACTTCCATATCTCTAACTTAACACCATTGTATTCTGTTCGTTCATTTGGTTCGGTTGCTGACCATTTTTGAGTATTGTTTCTGTCGAAGATAAGGATATGAGCTTCATCAGAACCGCATATTTTAGCATATTCAGCAGTTTGAATCAGTGCTTCCTGACGCACTTTTTCATAACTCTGTCTTTCATTGATGACTTTTAGTTCCATGACAATTTTTTGATACCGGATTTGATTATTACCTGAATAAGACCATTTAAGCATCAAATCAGTTCGTTTACGGGATACCCCGTATTCTCTGTTGATAAAACCATTGCCATTAGCTACTCTTTGCAGAAATGCCTGCGTAATCAATTGAGGAGCTGCTTCCTGATAGCCGGCAATATGACTTGCCCAAATGCCGGAATTATCATTCCAGAAATCTTTAAAAAGCGTAAGTAATATATTGGAATTGATACTGCCATCGGCATTGATCCAGTCTGGACGGTATCGGGCAAGAAAATTTTCCTGAGAAACTTCAGTCAGCTCTCTTGGTATAATCTCTTTATAGATTAAATTGGATATTTGGAAACTCTTGCCGGTCTTTTTTATCAGACCCAGATCTGAACAATAATTTGCATCATCCATATTGTATTCAAATTCTTCACCCAAAATCAT
>JAKQFQ010000221.1 GCA_029558315.1 Bacillota bacterium | reverse complement strand
GATAATAGAGTAATAGTAAGTAAATACTCAGACAATCCTGTGGGAGGTTACAGCTTCTATATGTACAATGGTAGACCGGAATTCGAAGCTAGATTTGGGGAGTGGAATTTCTATGGCTTTGATCCAAATGCTCCTGTTCTTACGAATGGAGTTTGGCACTTTGTTGTTGCTACTTATGATGGTAATTCTCTAAGAACTTACTCTGATGGAATACAGATATCTCAAACTGCTAAGGCTGGCGCTATAGTAACTTCACAGATTGACCTGGCAATAAGTAAGAATTCAGCTTATGAAGGGTATTTTTTTTATGGAATTCTCGATGACATAAGAATATACAACAGAGCGCTGTCCCAATCAGAAATTCAAGCCCTTTACTATGAAGGTGGCTGGACAGGAAAACAATAATGTTTCATAAAAATATGGATAATCAAGGAGGTAGAGAATGAAATTGATTATCATGCTAATCGCTGGTGCATTCATCATATTTACTCTGGTATCCTGTTCTCGGGATCTAACCAATCCCCTGGAAGCGGACAGTGATCTGAACCATCAGCCCAAGATCACCAGCATCCAGATCGCAAATAACCAGGTTGTGCTGCGTTTGGATTGGTCTTATTCGGATGAAGCAATTCTGCTGTTTGAGCGAAAAAGCGAGGAGGCTTTTGAGCCAATTACGTGCCAAAAGCTTACAGCAAGCACCTTTGCAGATAACACATTGAATCTTGAGCAAAGCTTTAATATGGTGTACAGGGTTAGGGTAAAAAAAGGAGATTATCAAACGGAATTTTCAGAGGAAAAAGCCTTCAGCTACAATAGCACTCTAATCTACGCTCCCACCAATTTTAACACAACTACAATAGAATTACAGGGGGTGAGATTGAATTGGCAGGATAACAGTTCTGTGGAAACAGGCTACAGAATTGAGAAAAGCGAAAACGGCGGTGATTTTACAGAGCTGGTTTCATTGGCAGCCAATGCCACAACATATTTGCACAATATTCCCGGAATGCCTGCAAATCCTATCAACCTTTCATACCAGATCAAAGCTTTCAACAACACACTAAGCTCCAGTTGGATTGAAAGCAGTGCAGTATATTCTGGGTTGGGAGCACCTACAAATCTGGCTATTACTGATAGCACATTCTATCATTTCACCA
>JAKQFQ010000185.1 GCA_029558315.1 Bacillota bacterium | reverse complement strand
GGGAAGTCTGTCTGTATCGAGTATGCGTTTTGAAGGACGAGCCGGAATTACATTTACCTTCTTTACAGAAACAGCGACACCTGACCATACTACAGATGAATTTACAGTTGCACGAAATTACTATACTGGTGATCTAATAAGGCTGACAACGACAGGTACTCTACCAACAGCCGATGGTGGAGATCTTGCCACAGACACAGATTACTATGTAATTAGTGTATCTGCAACCAAGATTAAACTTGCAAGAACTCTTGCACTTGCACTTGCAGGAACAGCCATAAATATAACTTCTAATGGATCAGGAACGCATACAGCAAATTTATTTTCATATCCTGTTACGCTGTATCAACAAACAAGTGTATCTGGAGTAGTGATAGGAACATCTGATGGAATAACCGAATTCCAAGAGTTTGATCTTCCTGATAAAAACGTACTCCCAGATACATTGGTTGTGGTTGTTGGAGGAATCACCTTTACAAGAGTAGACACCTTCGTAAACTCTCTGCCAACGGATTATCATTTTAAATTCGGTGTAAAGTCAGACGATACATCTTATATCTTATTTGGTAATGGCTCAGGTACATCCGGATATGGAGCTATTCCGCCAGCGTTTGATGTAGAAGTTTCTTATGCTTATGGTGGTGGTGCGAACAGCAACGTCACTATTCTTAACAAGATAAATTCTTATTCTGGTGGAAACTCTGACGTAGACTTTATTTGTAATGTGACTGCAATGAATGGCGGAAACGATAGAGAATCTGTGTATACTGCGAAAAGACTCGCGCCGATACTTTTAAAATCTCGAGATAGATTTGTAACTGTGGCGGATGGAGAAGCTCTTGCGCTAAAGTATGGCGGGATTGCTCAGTGTAAGATTCATAAGAATACTTATGGGGTGGGGTCTTGTCAGGTGGTCATTGCACCCTACGGAGGTGGTACTCCCTCTTCAGCTCTTAAGTCAGGTCTTCAAGCATATCTTATAAGTAAAACCATACTTGAATCGGCTGATGTGCGAGTAGTTGATCCTTCTTACGTCACCGTGAATGTTACTTCAAATTTAAAGATCGTAGCCGGATATTCTACTGCGCTAATCCAAAATTATTACGAACTGGCACTGAGTCTTATTTTTTCTACAGCAACGACATTGATTAAAGAGACGTATGAAAATTATGGAATAGCTTCAGCCATAGATTTGATTAACACGACATTTTCATATTCGTTTACAGCCACAGATTATTCTCAAATACAGAATTTATTAGAAGCAATCACTCCTGTCAACTTTAATGATACGATACAGATATCTGACGTATATGGAATTGTTAGTGGTTATATCCCGGGAGTTGATTACTGTACAATATCTGTTCCATCTTTTCCTGTAACTCTTGGGACTGATGAAATTACAGAGATTGGAACTATTACTACGACGGTGATATAATGCTACCGATACCTTCAATAAACTATATACCAAAAGTGTTTCGAGATAAGGGAGATTCTACTACTATCGCCCTTACGGATAAGATGGATGAGCATATTCTCGATTGGTTTGAGGATATTATAAATCTGGAAAACCTCGTAGATGCAGAAAAATGCCCCGCAGGTTACTTAGGTCATTTGGGATATCTTGTGAACGCTGGAATCTTAGAAGGGGATACAGAAACATCCCGTAGAAAAAAGATACTTGGAGCAATTGCATCGCATAAAAGACGTGGTTCCTGGGAGTATCATGCCAAAATCCTTATAGATGCAATTACAGGTTATGACGCTCGTATTTTCAAAATATCAGACTCCGATGACTGGATTTTATGCGGAGATGGAATCACAGAAACCGGCACTTCATGGGCGATTCTCGAAGGTGGTGTTGATGATCCTTATGGGTTCTCGCTCATCGGAGAAGGTGATGAAATAGAATTTTGGGGCAATATTTATATAGACTGTCATTACGGTGTTTACACGCCTGTATTGACCGCAGATCAGATTGCCCTGATAATAGAATCAATAGCAACAGACGTTGTTCCTGCCTATGTTAAGGTGTATCTTGGATACATGACCGGAGCAGGAGTTGGCTTCACTACTTATACAGGAGGAATAATCAGCTAATGGGAATTTTAAAGAAACTTAACACGCTATTTGATGGAGCAATACCATATTTTCTTGGTGATAGATATTATGGACAGGACTTGATACGAGATCATCATTATCTTCAGGATAGGCTTGGACTCGTACTCAAAGATGTGAAAGGCGGAGTTTGCCCGATTGTTATATCAGGTGGTGTAATATCTCAAGGATCAGGAGATACTCTTAATATCACCGCTTGCATAGGATACCATAAACTGTCAGTAGAAATACCCGACAGTTTTGCCACGCTTCCGCCGAGCAAGATGAACGCCGATATAGATGCTATTCGGGTATCGTCAACTCAGCAAACAGACATGGCAATCGCCTCTGCTACTCTTGATGGAGTAACAAGGAACTATGTTAAGGTCGCATACACAGAAACGAATGGAAATACCAGAACGAGAGCGAAGAAAACAGGGACGTATGCCTATGAAATCATCCCTTCTTTTACAATTACAGTAAATGCAGTAGCACCGACCGATTATGAAGTGTGTCTCGGTTCTTTTGTCGGCTCAACTGGTGGTTCTTTCTCAATATCAGGGACAGGAAGAAACTCTGCTCCACTCGCAACTCTCGAAGGAAGAAATGCTTTTCAGGTTTATACTGAAAAATATACCAGTGGATATACCTATGACATGGATATAAACTTGGGTGGACTTCGAGTAAGCGCAGGTGAAATCGTTGTTGCAGGTGTGACAAATACATCCTTTGCAGAACAGTCTCCTGCAATTACAGGATTGACCGCAGGGCATTGGCACATTATTTACTGTGATGATGCAGGAAATATCTCAGTAGAGGAAACAACAGACACGACATATACAGGCTTCCCTCTTGCAGAACTGGACAGCAAAGCTCCTGTCTATACTACGGGAATATCGAGATATAAAGCCGGGGATGCAACGAAAAGAGCGATAGCTCTTGCCTATTCACTACCAACACCTTCAGCATGGGATTCAGGTACGACATATGTAAGAAAAGATAAAGTAACATACAATGGAAAATGTTATGTCGCCATTCAAGGAAGTACCAATTATTTACCAGATTCTTACCCTCTTTATTGGGTGGAGATGGGAGATTCGGGAACTTTATTTTATCCGAAAGTTTATAACCTTCCGATTGAAACTTTTGGTACAGGTGAATTGGGGGATGTTACTCTTGATGGAACTGGTCTTGGTGCAACAGACACTCCATTTTACGGGATAGAAGAAGAAACAGCGTCAACCCCGGAACATTACCCGGAATATCAATTCAACAATCTGACATTGACAGGAACTTGTTACTGTGGAAAGAGCAACGGAAATGCGCTTGCACCTGTCATAATCAGAGTAAAGGGAACA
>JAKQFQ010000184.1 GCA_029558315.1 Bacillota bacterium | reverse complement strand
AGGAAGTGAACTCACGAACGTCCTCTGTGAACTTCACACTCTTCACATTTAACTCATCTTCGATAATCTCTGTATAGAACTCATTCAATGCAAATGGTGCCTTTACAAACATTGTTCCAATCGGCTGACGATTCTTGATATTGGCGGTATTTCTGGCTGCACGTCCAAGAACTACGGTCTTTAGAACTGCCTCCATGTTCTCTTCCAGCTTCTTATCAATCATCTTCTCATCGACAACCGGATAATCGCACAGATGAATACTTTCCGGTGCGCTGGCATCGACACTCTTCACAAGATTCAGATAGATTTCTTCTGCCATGAACGGCACCATCGGTGCGGCTGCCTTTGAAATGGTAACCAACGCAGTATAAAGCGTCATGTATGCGTTAATCTTATCCTGTTCCATGCCCTTTGCCCAGAAACGTTCTCTGCCTCGTCTGACATACCAGTTACTCATCTCGTCCACGAATTCCTGCAGTGCTCTTGCCGCTTCCGGAATCTTGTAGTTATTCAGATCATCATCCACTTCACCGACAACGGAATTTAACTTGGAAAGAAGCCATTTATCCATTACAGGTAATTTATCATAATCTAAGGTGTATTTGCTTGCATCAAAATCATCAATGTTCGCATACAGTACGAAGAATGCGTAGGTGTTCCATAAGGTTCCCATGAATTTTCTCTGACCTTCAATTACAGCATCATCATGGAATCGATTCGGAAGCCATGGAGCGGAATTGACGTAGAAATACCAACGAATGGCATCTGCGCCATGCTTGTTGAGTGCGTCAAACGGATCCACCGCATTTCCCTTGGATTTACTCATCTTCTGACCATTTTCATCCTGAACATGTCCAAGAACGATAACGTTCTGGTAGCAGGGTGAGTTGAACAGCAAAGTAGACTCTGCAAGCAAGGAGTAGAACCAGCCTCTGGTCTGATCAACAGCTTCTGAAATGAACTGTGCCGGATACTGTGCCTCGAACAATTCTTTATTCTCAAACGGATAGTGGTGCTGTGCAAATGGCATTGCGCCTGAATCGAACCAGCAGTCGATCACTTCCGGCACACGATGCATGGTCTTACCACATGCAGGGCAGGGGAAGGTTACGGCATCAATGTATGGACGGTGAAGTTCTACCTTTGCATTGTCCGGATTGCCGGATAAATCAGCAAGTTCCTGTCTGCTTCCAACAGAGTGCTGGTGTCCACATTCACATTCCCAGATATTTAACGGGGTACCCCAGTAACGGTTACGAGAGATTGCCCAATCCTGAAGGTTTTCTAACCAGTCGCCAAAACGTCCCTTTCCGATGGATTCCGGAATCCAGTTGATCTTATTATTATTGGCAATCATCTGATCCTTAACAGCGGTCATCTTGATATACCAGGATTCTCTTGCATAGTAGATCAACGGTGTATCACATCTCCAGCAGTGAGGATAGCTATGCTCGAATTTCGGCGCATCAAATAAAAGTCCCGCTTCCTCAAGTGCCTGTAATACCGGCATATCAGCTTTTTTAACGAAAGTTCCTGCCCATGGGGTAGGCTCCATCATCTCACCTTTGCCATCAACTAACTGTACAAATGGCAAATCATAATTTCTTCCGACATTGGCGTCATCTTCACCAAAAGCTGGTGCAATATGAACAACGCCGGTACCATCGGTTAAAGTAACATATTCATCACAGGTTACAAAGAAGGCTTTCTTGTTCTGCTTTGCTACGATTTCATTCGCATACGGGAAGAGCGGAATGTATTCCTTGTGCTCCAGCTCTTTTCCTTTATAAGAAGCAAGAACCTCTACATCATCACCAAGCACTTTGGCAACCAATGCCTCTGCCATATAGTAAACAAGGCCATCCTTGTTGTTCTTTACTTTCACATAGTCATAATCCGGGTGCATACAAAGTGCTACATTGGAAGGCAAGGTCCAAGGGGTTGTTGTCCATGCAAGGATGTAAGCATCTTCGTCCACACATTTAAAACGAACAACTGCGGAACGTTCCTTTACATCCTTATAACCCTGCGCAACTTCCTGTGAAGAAAGCGGGGTTCCACAACGAGGACAATAAGGTACAATCTTAAAGCCTTTATATAGAAGCTTCTTGTCCCAGATTTCCTTTAATGCCCACCACTCGGATTCAATATAATCATCATGATAAGTAACATACGGATTGTCCATATCAGCCCAGAAACCAACGGTACCGGAGAAATCTTCCCACATACCTTTGTATTTCCAAACGCTCTCCTTACATTTTTCAATGAAAGGTTCCAGACCATATTCTTCAATCTGATCCTTGCCATCTAAGCCAAGCATCTTCTCAACTTCAATCTCAACCGGAAGTCCGTGAGTATCCCAGCCTGCCTTACGAGGCACCATATAACCTTTCATGGTACGGTATCTGGGAATCATATCCTTAATAACACGGGTCAATACATGTCCGATATGAGGCTTGCCGTTGGCTGTAGGAGGTCCATCATAGAACATATAAGTCGGACAGCCTTCCCGTTCCTTAATACTCTTCTGGAAAATGTCATTATCCTTCCAAAATTTTTCCACTTCTTTCTCACGTTCCACAAAGTTTAGATCTGTTGATACTTTCTGATACATAATCTGACTCCTTCCATATTGTGACTATATTACGTGTCAAAAAAAACTCATCCCGTAAAAGGATGAGCATAACTCACAACCACCATTTACCATTCATACTCCGTCCATAGACTTGTATATGAGGGCCGGTAACGTCGGCACACACGTCGCAGCTTACTAATTTTCAGCCTGAAGCTTGGGAGTGATCTTCCTCTGCATCATACTCATACCGGCTCTCACCACCCCCGGTTCTCTGACATTTTCTAATGCAGGCTACTGTCTCCGTCATTGCCTTTACTTATGTATTTCGTATTATAGTATGTAAAATATTCCGATGTCAAGTCATGGGCGCTAAATGATGTTATAGTTTATTCTTTTGTTTTATCTTCTCCATCCGCTCTATCGTAAGTCCTGTCAGTTGTGCTACTTTTTCCGGCGACATGCCATCCTGTAACATATTGACGGCTGTTTGCTCAATGCCTTCCTGCCTGCCATATTCACATCCACTATTCCAACCTTCCTCTCTGCCTTCCTCTCTTGCCTCTTCGCGTTCCTGTCGGATATGCTTTTTTGGATTGTATTCCGTTAATAACATACGTTTTACCTCCGATTGGTGGTCTGTTAACAGTTCTGCAAGGATTCCTTTCTGGATACACTCTGCAATTGCAAGTTCTAAAGCATCCTTTATCCTTCTGTTGGGTATTACCTTTCGTAATAGTCTGCGCGTCTTTTTTGCAAGTCCGCCGGCATAGCTTTTCTTACTCATTCGTATCTCCTCCTTATTGGTGCAGGACTGATACGAACAACTAATGTTTTCT
>JAKQFQ010000177.1 GCA_029558315.1 Bacillota bacterium | reverse complement strand
ATATAAAGCCTGCAAACATAATTAAGGATTCATCTGGTAAGTTCTGGTTGATTGATTTTGGTATTGCGAGACATTTGGATTTAGAATCAGTTACAGATACTGGGAATCAATATGGACCTCATACTCCAGGTTATGCACCCCCAGAACAGTTTAGAAATTCAAAAAGAGAGATTGATAGCAGATCAGATATCTTCAGTATAGGAATAACGGTTAGGACAGCTGTTACAGGGAAAAACCCTTTTACCGATGGAGCGGGTGATCGGTTAGAAATTCTGAGGAGGACGGAAACACTTTCGTTGCCTGTTGTTAACATTCCTGGTGATACACAGAGACAATTCGCTAGTTTGCTAAATGTTATGGCGGATCATAGAATATCCAGAAGACCACAGAGTTGTAAAGAAGCTGTGAGTTGGTTAAATCAAGTAAAAAGGTCACTAAATATATGAAATTTTTATTACAAATGGGACATGGCATGGGAGATCTTGCTAATGAGCTTATTGGTAAGTGGGGCGAAGGCACCGTAATTCTTTCTCCTAGAGACCAAAATGCTACTGCTCTGTCTGGAAGTTCAAAAAAGATTAGATCGCTAGGCGGGAGTGTAGTAGTTGATCCACAATTTTATTTGCCGAGATCAAACCATCACAGACTAAATGGACATACTTACTGGCCAACAAACTATCAGACTTCTGAATCAATTGACGATGAAGTTAAGCAAATGATAGACAAGCTAGTTTCTGAATATAATGATTCGCTGGAAACAGAATTTGTCATTTTACCAGGCTGTTATGCGAAACAGGTTGATGACCAATGGTGCTTGTATCATAAATCAATTGTGGATTATGGTTTATCTAAATCGGAAGGAAAGCCAGTATTTGCAACAATAGCACTGTCTTATGAGGTTGTTCAATCAGAGGAAAGCATCCATACCTTATTGGAATGCATCTCTGAATGGAACGTTGATGGCTTTTATATTGTTCCAGAAAAGCCAAGAGGTGAATACTTAACTCAAGATCCAATATGGATTTTAAATCTCATGGATTTGTGCTCAGCTCTTTATCATTCTAAAAAAAGGGTTGTTGTTGGTTATGCCAACCACCAGATGTTCCCCTTAGTCTTAGCTGGTGTTGAAGGATTGGCGAGTGGAAATTGGATGAATGTGCGAAATTTTTCATTGGGAAGATTTGTAAATCCTGAAGAATCAGATATGAGAAATAGTGCATGGTATTATTGCCCTCAGGCTTTATCTGAATATCAG
>JAKQFQ010000167.1 GCA_029558315.1 Bacillota bacterium | reverse complement strand
AGAGACAATCTTTTAGATACATATAGACTGCCAAAGAATGGTGGGAAGATAGCAGTTATGCCATCTGGATCGCCATCGTTTACATCAAGATCAATAGTGGTTGCATCACCACCTGTGAAATCAGTAGGGTATCCAGTCTTGCTCAAAAGCAATCTTCCTGGGACTGTAGGATCTGGCACAACAAATCTATTAAGCCACACTCTGGCAAATGGAGCCTTTGGAACTGAACTTGGAAAATCTATAAGTTTACCACTCTGCAGCCAATACTTGGGCTGAGTTGTCTTATCATGGAAGAATATACCAAGCACTCCTTGGAACGCCTCAAATGTTACAGCTTCATCCGTTGGCAAAGTAAAACCGCTGCTTATGTCGTCAATAAGTTCACGCTGCGTATCTATGGCATAAAGCTTTTTGCCATCCCATATAACAAGACGCTGATTGCCAAGTCTCCAGAAATCCTTAGCACCTAATATTCTACGATGAACAGTCTGAATACTGTCAAATAAATGACTTATGCCAGGCCGTTTTTTCTTGGTAGAATAATTCGTATATATAATATTGCTGGCATAAGTAATATCCTCTGGCTTGATCAGAACTGGATTTTTACTTGAATCCTGACCACCATCATATGGATATATCTTATGCTGTAAATTGCTCTCACCCATATTAATATTCCAATGCTCTTGAGATCCTGAACATTCTATCAATATTATCAGAATTATACTGGCTATATCTTCTATATCTCAAGCTGCTGTTTATAAACTTAGGCTTGGTCTGGCCTTTACGATGTTCACTTCTCATCTCTCTCAATATCATCTTTCCATCACGCAGTTGCTTCTCGGCTTCGGTCCTCTGCCCTTTATCGCTAAACCACTCATAGAGAGCGAAATGAACAAGACACCATCTGTCATCCAAAGGCATCATTGGCTCATCATCTTCATTCAATAAGGGCAGCACCGATCTGCAATAATTCAAATGTATTGGTCTGATCTTATCCGGCTCTATTGGAAAGATCCTCAAACAGTCACTCTGCGATTTATCATCACCACCAAGGAAATCATAATCAAGAAGCATTTCATCAAGGGGTGGCAGATAAGAATTGATATATGTCTTACCATCCCTGCAATATCCAGAAGGTGATCCTACCCAGCTTGAACTATTTGCTATGGCCCTGTTAAATTCAGGCAGGGTCATCTCTGTCAATTCACTTTCACCAATATTGAAACCATAAGAATTGTAGATATAGATATTGTTTATGGTATCGCAGTCTGGCGGCAGCGGAAATTCATAGCCATAAAGCTTATATGTTGCCGTTGCATTATCATCATCTGCATATGCAGATTCAAGATACATTTGGCTTGTAGCAGTATTTACACCTATGATACGATAGATTTCATCAGTTCCATCTATCTTTATAGATCTTCCTAAATGGATCTTAGCTACCGTTAACCCTGTAAACGTTACAATCTTGCTGCCTTGTATGACCGATACAGTACCTGTCG
>JAKQFQ010000159.1 GCA_029558315.1 Bacillota bacterium | reverse complement strand
CCAGGTTCAGGAACAGGCTGTCCCTCTTCTACATCATTGTCCTCATCCATAACAGGAGGTGGGGTAGGCATAGGATTTGGTATGTCAAAAGGGGAAGGAGGGGAAAACGCAGATACAAGTTCCTCATCAGTCTCTTCATCCGTATCAGGAGCATCAAATAGTCCGTTGGAGAATAAATCCGCCATAATAATTATTCACCTTGTAATGGGAAAGCAGGTGGACCAGCAGTTGGTGGAGTAAATGTTCCAAACGGACTTGGTGCAGGAGTAGCTTCCGGTGCAGGTTGATCTGGATAAGAAGACGGATTCATAAGTGAGGAAATATTGAATCCAGATAAAGGAATATCTCGTTTATTCTGACTCATTATATTTTTCTTCTTTTTCCATTCATGATTTATTAATGCTGCCTGGTCCATAGCATCTTCAAGAAATTTTTTCTGCACATCTTTTGGAACATTTGTGCCTTTAAAAAATTTATCAGTAAGGTCTCTAATATTTTTCTGTGCTTCAGAATCGATACTATCAGCATATTTGGCTATTTGAGATACATTATTAACGTATCCAGCATTATACGGGTCAGAGGTGTCTATACCCATAGAATCAGCAAATACTCTGAATGGACTTCCATTTACACGGGACTGAATCATTTCTTTATCAGGAGTTGCAGAGGAGCTTGAGTCAACTTGAATATCCGAAGATGTGTCTCTTCCAACAATCTTACCTTGTGTTTGACCTCCTATTGGGTCCAGATACTTTTCACCAGGTTTGAAAGCATCGTCCTGCATAATCCTGTTACGAAGTTCATTTCTAAGCCTACGTGCTTTATCAGAACTTCCTGAAACTAATTCGTTTAATGCCATTATTGGACCATTGAATGTACTCCAATCTTTAGGAAGTGTTCCAGCTAAGTCTACATAAGCTACCGCATCAAGTTGTGGAACATAAATAGGTTGTTTACCAGGATGAGTTTTCTTTGCTCTATCAATAGCATAACTGATTTCTCTTGCATCATTCTCAGCCTTAATGACTTCACTTGCTTCAGCTTTACT
>JAKQFQ010000146.1 GCA_029558315.1 Bacillota bacterium | reverse complement strand
ACTCCTATTCACCAGCGATGAAGTTTTCAGGTAAGGAGAGGGATACGGAATCAAATCTTGACTACTTTGGAGCCCGCTACTATGGGAATTATTACTACCGCTGGTTGAGTCCCGACCCGGTAATAAACAAAGACGCTGCCTTAAAGAATCCCCAACTGTGGAATTTGTATGCATTCTGCCACGGTAATCCCGTGACCTACTGGGACCCGAATGGTCTAACAGAACTTATTTTTTATGTAGCGAGGGGCATACTCTATGTAGATCCGCAGAGGCCAGGAGTAGAGCCATACGAAGTCCCTGCAACTTCTGGGCTTGGCAAGGGTATGAATAATCCTGAGATGGAAAGAGAGAAGAATCTTGGACCTATCCCCAGAGGTGAGTATGAGATACATTCAGAGGATGTAAGCAATCGTGGTAAGATATGGGATTGGATAAGGAACCTCGCTGGAGATTGGGGAGATTGGAGAGTTCGCATAATTCCTTTGGAAGATACAGACACGTTTGGTAGAAAAGACTTCTTTCTTCATGGAGGTGAAGAGCCAGGATCAAGGGGCTGTATTGACATTGGCGGAGGCAAGTATGGTAATGAACTAACAAATATGGTTCTTTTAGACATTAAGAAAGACCCGGATAAAATCATTCCCCTTTCTGTACGATAGGGAGATAATCAATGAAGGTTGCTCCGACAAAAGTTAGGAAGACATTATTGATATCAATCTTATATGCAGTTGTTTGGATTTTGACTTATCATCTAATCTCTTGGATTTCTAATGGTAGCCCGAGCAGAAAAGCATATGGACTTTTATCTGCTTGGTGGAGTGCTCTTTATTTTAGCTCAATATTCGAGATCACAGTAAAGAATTTACCTGGAGTTGGAGCACTCTCAAGTTTTATAATGACTGTTTGTCTCATTGTTGATAAAAATATATTGTTTTACGTTAATGACTTGTCAGATCTAATTTCTGCGTTGATATTTTTCTTGAGCCCGATGATACTAAATTCTGTTTTATTATTATTAAAATCAAAATATTTTGATCGAAGAAAAACAGATTGATATTGTTAAGAAACATAAAGGCATTGATTAACGGTAACGGCAGTGCTGAATATAATGGGCTTGGTGAAGGCGTGAGGGATTATATTTATTTAGGGGATAGGTTATTGGCAGAGTATCAGCCCCAGACTGGCCAGATTTATTACTATACTTCAGACCAGGTGAACTCAAGCAGGGTGGTGACAGATCAAAATGGAGTCAGAGTATTTGCAGCGGTGTATGATCCGTATGGTGGCATTCAAAAGATATGGGAGAACTCCTATTCACCAGCGATGAAGTTTTCAGGTAAGGAGAGGGATACGGAATCAAATCTTGACTACTTTGGAGCCCGCTATTATGGGAATTATTACTACCGCTGGCTAAGTCCGGATCCGGTAATAAACAAAGACGCTGCCTTAAAGAATCCCCAACTGTGGAATTTGTATGCATTCTGCCACAACAACCCTGTAACCTATTGGGATCCTGATGGAGCTGTTGTTCGGACAGACCAGGCTGGTTATGAGGTGATTAAAGCGACGATGGGCGATGCGTTTCTAGCTCAGAATATTTCTTGGAACGCAGAGACTGGGCTAATTGATGTCAATCGGAATATCAAGACGGATAACACAAACTATATAGCGTTAATGCAATTAGTCGATTCGCCGCAGAAGATAATGGTTTCTGTAACCGACAAGGTCATCTATATTGACAGGCGAAACGAAATTAAAGCAGGTATCATTTTGCGACT
>JAKQFQ010000143.1 GCA_029558315.1 Bacillota bacterium | reverse complement strand
CCTGTTCCAATTCCAACACCTGCGTGTTCAGATTCTGCAAATGCTCCTTGGTCTCATCAAGGAAAATATCAAGATACTGGCTAACGTCCATACTATCGTACCCCCACATTCGTTAAAATTTCCTGGGCGATCTGATCTAATTCAACGATCTGATCAACTTTTCCGGTTGCAACAATACTTTTCGGCATACCATAAACGGTGCAGGAGTTCTCCTCCTGTGCAATGATATGTAGTTTTTTATATTCTGCCAGATTGAGAATGCCTTGCGTTCCATCGGCTCCCATCCCTGTCAGTACGACACATATAATCTCGTCAAAAGAACTTAATTCCAATGATTCATACAGATAATTTGCACTGGGCTTAACACCTTCTCTTGAGGGTTCATCAGAATAGAATAATCTTCCTCTTCCTTTTTGCTCCTCGTATTTTAAGTGCATACCACCTCGGGCAAGATATACATGTCCTTTCATAAGTACATCATCTTCTTGCGCTTCTTTCACAGAAAGTGAACTCAAATGATCCAGACGCTCAGCAAGAGATTTGGTAAATCCAACCGGCATATGCTGAACAATTAGAATCGGTGCATCAATCTTATCCGGTAGTCTTGGAATAATTGACTGTAATGCTTTGGGTCCGCCTGTTGAACAAGCAATTGCAACCAATTTATTACCTCCGGTGCTCTTTCTTGGGGCTGTTAAAATCTTCTTTTCTGTCGTTGAAGAATCAACCCGTTTCTCCGGTCTTTTAATCGGTGCTCTTACTGCTGCTTCCAGAATTGCAAAGAAATGATCTCTGAATTCCTTCTTTCTGGAGTCTAATGTGTTCTTTGGCTTCTGGATAAAATCAAATGCTCCCAGTTCAAGTGCTTGAATCGTTACTGTGGCGCCATCTGCCGTATCTGTACTGACTACAATAATCCGTTCAACGCGTCCTCGTTTCTTGAGTTCCGCCAGAAATTCCAGTCCGTTCATCTTAGGCATGTTGATGTCAAGAATGATTCCATCGTACTTATTTTTTTCCATCAGGTCTAGTGCGGCGAGTCCATTGGTCGCCTGATCTGCTACACTAAACCTTCCGTCATCTTCAATTATATCACACAGTATTCTTCTCGTGAGTGCAGAATCATCAATTAATAAAATTTTTTTCACGTTAATTCCCTTTCTATCCCCTTTTGCGGTTATCTTCTATGACGTAAACGCCTTTCTTCTTCGAAAATATACTTGATGATTGATTCCCGATCAAAATTATCAAGGAAAACAAACTGTCCCCGATACTCAATATTGTTGGTGCCATTGCCCACCGGTCGTGAACCAAGTACCCTGACGACACAGGTAAAGGATTTGCTTTCCACCTTCACCGTCAAAACAAACCTGCATATAACCAACCGACTATTATCATATCTCTGGGCAGATACAAAGCGCAAACCGCCCCCACTAATATCTACAATTACGCTTTTCTCCTGTGGTTCCGGAAGCTTTTCGATGAATTTATCCTGTAAATATGCGTTTTCTTCTTCCATCTTTAACTGTTTTGATACCATACCAAGGACGCAACCATAGCGATAATACTCACGTCGCTGATGCTTGCTCAGTTCTGTTATCATCTGAAGGACAACCACATACACACTTTCATTCTTATAACGTTCTGTTACTCTGCCTTTGCAAGTGTAGATTCCCTTCTTTGCATAGAAATATAAATCATACTCTGCATCTACCGGCAACAGAATCAATTTGGTCTGTTCCATTGGCATCAGAATCTCTATTCGATCCTCTGTGATATCATAAACTTTCGAAATATAGTATTTTCTCTCTTCGTCTGCCTCATCAGACCGGGTAATGGATATTGTCTGCAGATCAACTCGTTCCCCCGGTTGTACAATATTCTCCAATTCATTCATTGCATCTTCTTATTAGCCACAATATGTGAAAAAAATGCGGCCATTCCTCTCTTATTGATTTTTCCCGTAATCTCGTTATTCATCAGCTTCGCAGTAATCTCTTCATACGCCTTAGCTGACCTTGCATTGGGATGTGCAAGTGATACCGGCATCTGCTGCATGACTGCCTGTGCCAGCATTTTATCCTGCGGAACCGATCCAAGATATTCAATCGGTAATCCAAGATATCGTGAAACAACAGCATTTAACTTACGAAATAATGATACGCCCTCTTCTTCTGTCGTAACTCTGTTCGCAATCACTTTGATTGTCGAATTGTCTCTTGAGAACCTTGGGTGTCTGTTTAACGCCTTTAGTAAAGAATACGAATCCGTGATTGAGGTCGGTTCCGGTGTTGTAACCAAAAGGATTTCTCCGCTGGCCACCAAAAATTCCAATACAGCCTCTGAAATTCCGGCTCCGGTATCAATTATAATCACATCAGCAATTGCATCGAGCTGTGCAAGATTCTGAATGATATACGTCAGATACTCCCTGCTCAGATTGGATAGTCCCGCAATTCCCGAGCCGCCGGAAATAAATCCAACATCTCCCGGCCCCCACGTAATTACTTCCGTGATATTTTTTCCCTGATAAATCAAATCGCAAAGATTATGTTTTGGAACTGTACCAAACATAATCTCAATATTAGCAAGTCCAAAATCTGCATCCAAAATAATCACTCGCCTTCCCATCTTTTTGAAATGCAAAGCAAGATTAATTGATGTATTAGATTTGCCAACTCCGCCTTTACCACTGGTCACTGTTATGACTCGTGCCAAAGGTCGCTTGGTATGACTATTTGCTTTTATTATGTTACGAAGCTGTTCCGCCTGATCCATACAAGCATTCCTTTCTACTTAATGATTCAATCAATTACTTTCCACCTAATAATTTCTTGACTGTTTCTTGTGGATGAAACATATCAATATCATCCGGGACATTCTGTCCACAAGTCACATAACTCATCGGTGCCATCGTATGTAATCGAAGATTCAGAAGATTTCCATAGGTAGTTGTCTCATCCAGTTTTGTAAAAATGAGTTTATATTTGGTTAATTCTGAATAAGAATCAGCTATACTAATCAGATCCCGATATTTTGTTGTTGTAGATAACACAAGATAAACTTCTGTTTCTGCCTTCTCATCAAATGCATGAATAAATTCATTCATTGTCTGCTTCTGTTCCGCATTATGATGGGAATGCCCTGCTGTATCTACAAGGATATAATCATACTCCTTATACAGTTCAAAATTACTCAAAATCTCATCAATAGAATAGATGACCTGGAACGGAACGCCAAGGATATTGGCATAAGTCTTAAGCTGATCTGTTGCAGATATTCTATAGGTATCTGTAGTAAACAGTGCTATATTCTTGTTTTCCGCCAGACGAAATTGTGATGCAATCTTTGCTAAGGTTGTCGTCTTGCCCACACCGGTAGGTCCAATAAAGTAAATGATCTTGGGTCCTTTTGCTGCCGGCGTAATTCCTTCCGGTTTGCCGAATTTAAGAATCATCTTTTGGTAAATATGCGAAAGTACATACTCAATCTGCACATCTTTGTTAAAATTCTGCTCAATCTCATCTATCATCTGATTGGCATAACGCTCACTCACTTCATTATCCAGCATTGTATTATACAAAAGTTTGACAAAACCAAGCAGCTCATCGGATTGTGTTTTTTTCTCTTCCTGCATTTTTACATTTTCTTTTGGTGCTTCTTCCTGTTTCTTTAGCTTTTCTTCCAAAAGATTCTGGATACTCTCCAATTTCTCTTCCACACCCTTTTCGGATTTGTCTGTAACATCCTTCATCAGCGCAATCGGTTTGGACTGTAATGCTGTGTCATCCTTTTTCTCCACCGACACCTCCCCCTTCGATTCCGCCCCAGGTTTACTCTGCGCCAGTTCCAGTTCCTCTTCCTTTGCAACTGTCATCTCCACAAGCGTTCTTTTAAAAATGCGTAAAATACCTGTCGGTTTAATGTTTTTCACATGAATAATTGTGAAATTCTCACCGAGTTCCTTTTTGGCGAGTGCCTCTGCCTCTGCTTCAGTTTTTCCTTGAAATTTCTTAATTATCATCTTATGCTGTCACCATTCCTACAGATTGTAATTCCACATCAGCTTCCACTTCGTTATATGAAATAACGACAAGGTCCTTGAAATAATCTTCTGTTAATCGCTTAAAATACATTCGTACAATCGGTGAAGTCAGGATAATCGGATTCTTCCCAAGACTATCAAGCTTCTCCGTTTCCTTCCTCACGCTCTCAATCATTGCTTTGGTTCGCTCCGGATCTAATGTGATATAAGCTCCCTGCTCAGACTGTTTCACACTTCCCATAATCTCCTGCTCTAATTTCGGGTCTAATGTCACTACACTGACCGTGCCATTGCCGGTAAAATATTTATTGGAAATGGCTCTTTTTAATGTCTGTCTTACATATTCAGTTAATAAATCCGTATCACGTGTAGCCGTGGCATGATCTGCAAGCGATTCAAATACAGTTAACAAATCTCTGATTGAAATCTCTTCTTTTAGAAGATTCTGCAAGACCTTCTGCACCTCTCCCAAACCAAGAAGCTTTGGAATCAACTCTTCCACAATCGACGGATTGCTCTCCTTTAGATTATCAACCAGAGTCTGCACATCCTGTCTTGTCAGGAGTTCTGAAATATGCTGCCGGATGATTTCCGTCAAATGTGTTGCAATAATGGAAGGTGGATCAACTACGGTATAGCCAAGACTTTCCGCACGTTCTCGCTGTCCTTCCGTAATCCAGATTGCCGGTAGATGGAAAGAGGGTTCCACTGTTGGAATACCGGTAACCTCCTCCTCAACATAGCCGGGATTCATCGCAAGATAATGGTCAAATAAAATCTCACCCTCGCTAATCTGTATCCCCTTTATTTTAATAATATATTGATTAGGATTCAACTGTATATTATCACGTAATCGAATGATTGGAACAACCGTTCCAAGTTCCAATGCAATCTGTCTTCGTATCATAACGACACGATCCAGAAGATCTCCACCCTGACTAACATCGGCCAGTGGAATGATGCCATAACCAAATTCCAACTCGATTGGATCTACCTGGAGTAAGGAAGTTACATTTTCCGGACGTCTGATTTCTTCTGCAGCTTCCTCTTCCTCCTCAACCTGTGCCTCCACACTTTCTGTCTTTATCGTCTTTGATATGTTTCGTCCTGTCAGGACAAAAGCCAGACCAAGGCCAAGAAAGATTGGCGTACTCAGTGGAGTAAAAATTCCAAGGAAAGCAATTGTAGATCCCACAAAATAAAGTACCTTCGGGACACCGAATAACTGGCTGACCAGTACGGTACCAAAATCTGCATTTTTTGATCCCTTGGTAACCAGAATACCGGTTGAAAGTGATATCAACAGGGACGGAATCTGACTTACAAGTCCATCACCAATGGTAAGAATCGTATATTTATCCAGTGCATCAGCAAATTCAAGATTCTGTCGAAGCATTCCCATTGCAAGACCACCAACAATATTAACAGCTGTAATAATCAGACCTGCAGTCGCATCTCCTTTGACAAACTTCACAGCACCATCCATGGAACCAAAGAAGCTTGCTTCGTCCTGAATCTTATCTCGTCTTTCTTTTGCTTCCTTGTCTGTAATTGCCCCTGTATTCAGATCGGCATCAATCGCCATCTGTTTACCCGGCATAGCATCCAGTGTAAATCTTGCGGTTACCTCAGCAACTCGTTCAGAACCTTTATTGATTACCGTAAACTGCACAATAATCATGATGATAAAGACGATTACACCAATAACAAGGTCTCCGCCGCCTACAAAATTACCAAAAGTTTCGACTACATTACCAGGGCTTCCGGTGGAGAGAATCAGCTTGGTGGAAGACATATTTAATGCAACTCGAAAAATGGTGGTAAACAGTAAAATAGTCGGATAGAACGACATTGACAAAACTTCTTTTGCAAACATACAGCCAAATAAAACCGTAAAAGCAACTGCAATATTAAGAGCCAGCAATACATCCAGAAGGACGCTTGGTACCGGGACAATCATCATGACAAACGCAGCCAGTACATACAGCGCAACGCCAATATCAGCTTTCTTCATTTTAGTATCTCCAACTCCTTTCCGGAATTTTATCTATCCTAAATCTTTCCCTGTGCGCGATATACAGCTGCAAGCACTTCCGCAACAGCAACGTATAGTTCCGGTGGAACCTGTCCACCAATCTCGACATTAGCGTAAAGGGATCTTGCCAATGGTTTATTCTCAACAATCTCAATTTTGTTTTCTCTGGCCGCATCCTTAATCTTCTGTGCCAGATAGTCAGCGCCTTTGGCAATTACTACAGGAGCCTCTGCCAGATCTTTATCATATCGGATTGCTACAGCATAATGCGTCGGGTTTGTAATAACCACATCCGCCTTGGGCAATTCCTGCATCATTCTTCTCTGGGAAGCCTGAAACATCCGCTGCTTAATTTTTCCTTTAATTTGCGGATCACCTTCTGTACTCTTAAATTCTTCCTTTACTTCCTGCTTGGTCATTTTCATATCTTCTTTGAATTTCCACTTTTGAAAAATCAAATCAGCAAATGCAACAATAACAAACAAAAGAGAAATCTTTAGCCCGATCGTAATCAGAAGGTCCCCGGCCATTAAAACAGCCTGCATCAAAGGCATGTCATAAACAAGATATATTAAATGCCATTGTTCCTTTAATTCATTATATACAATCAGTGACATTATCGCAATTTTAATAATTGATTTCAGTAAATCTACCAGCTTTTGCAAGGAGAAAATACGTTTCACACCGGATATTGGATTCATCTTATTGAATTTGGGCTGTAACGGTTTTGTTGTTGGCTTCCATTTTACCTGCAGCAAATCAGAAACAAATCCTACAACAAAACCAACGATCAAAAAAGGTAATAGTATAACCAATGTAGTTCTAAACCCATTTCGTATCATGGACGAATAATCACTCACTGCAAGTTCTCCGCCAGGCATCTTGACAAACTGATTAAAATTGCCGTAAAAAGCGGAAAAAAGTTCCAGAAACTGTTCCCCCAACGTAGGAATCCACACCTTCAGCAGAACAAACATAGCAAGTAGTCCAAAACTGCTTGCTATTTCCTGACTCTTTGCAACCTGTCCTTCTTTTCTGGCATCGTTGAGTTTCTTTGATGTAGGCTCTTCTGTTTTTTCTCCGCCAGGGCCATCTTTTGCAAAGAACTGAAGATTATAATTCATTTTCAATTCGTAACTGCTCACCCTGTGCCTCCCATTGCTTTTACAAACATAACGATTACGATCTTCATTTCTTCAAAAACGAAATCGGCCGCTTTCGGTAACAATCCGGTTGTCAGAAACAGTACCCCCAGTCCTGTCAGGACCTTCATCTGAATACCAACTGCAAACATATTCATTTGAGGCGATACCTTCGCCATAATACCAAGGATTCCATTTAATAAAAGGATGGTACAGAACACCGGAAGACAGATTTGAAATCCAATGGCTATATAATCCACCATAAAGTTTACAAATGCCTGATACATTCCAAGAATAGAAAATTGTGTCTGACCAACCGGAATCAGGGCAAATGTTTCTGCCAATGCCTGTAGAAGATATCGATACATACCGGTTACAATGAAAATCAAAAGAAAAGCATACTGATAATAGAAACCGGTTAACGTAGTATTTTGCTTGGTCATAGGATCCATTTGACTGGCCATTGAGAAACCTATTTCCATATCTACCAAAGTACCGGAAAATGACACAATCGTCATACAAAACTGTGCTCCCAGACCAATCAATATTCCTGTAATTGCCTCCTTCAGAACATAGGATGCATAAGTTAATGGCGTGGAATAATCTATATAAACATGAGGTGTTATCACACCATATAATAAATAAGCCACTACCAGACTAAATCCAATCTTTAAATAGTTCGGTGTATTATTCATCCCAAAAAAAGGTGCCGCAAATACAAAGCAGGACACCCGAACCGCAATCAGAAGATAATATTCTAATTCCTCAATTGGAAATGATAAATCAACCATATCTCCCACCTGTCCTACCGAATATAGACGCTAAAGTCGGACCACAATTTCTCAATATACACGATAATATTATTTAACATCCAATGTCCAATCAGCATCAAAGCCAGAAAAACACAAATAATTTTGGGAACAAAGGTCAACGTTTGCTCCTGAATAGAAGTAACTGTCTGAAAGATACTGATAATTAGACCAACACACAGAGATACCAATAAGATCGGCGCAGCTGTGATAATAACGCAATATAACGCATCGCTCATGATTGTAACGACTTCTTCAATTGTCACACCACGTCACCCCCTAATAAAAGGTTTTCACCAGATTTACGATGATCAGATTCCAACCATCTGCTAATACAAAAAGCAGTATTTTGAAAGGCATGGATATTGTCGTTGGCGGCAACATCATCATACCCATACTCATCAATACTGATGCTACGACCATATCTATAATCAAAAATGGTATGTAGATTATAAATCCTATGATAAATGCGGTTCTCATTTCGCTGATAATGTAACTTGGAATCAAAACAGAAGTCGGTACACTGTCTGTTGTTCCGTCCCATTCTGTATAACCTGCGATTTCCATAAACACAGATACATCCTTTATCTGTGTCTGTTTGGCCATATATTCTCTAAGCGGTTCTATTCCGGCCTCATATGCCTCCTGAACCGTTAACTCTCCCTGATCTAGTGGCACAATTGCTTCATTATAGACCTGTAGAAAAATAGGACTCATTATATAGATTGTCAAAAATAAAGCCAATCCAATCAAAACCATATTGGGCGGCACTGTCTGCGTGTTTAACGCCGTTCTGGTAAAATGCAGTACGATAATGATTCTCGTAAAGGACGTCAGCATAATTAACAGAATCGGGATTAATGAAATTGCTGTCAGAATCAATAAAATCTGTAATGCTCCGTTTATTGTTCCATTACCATTATTTAGACTGACAGTGACTGTATTTCCAATATTGAGTGCTGCATTTTCAGAGGAACTCTCTGCACTTCCCGGTTCTTCCTCGTAGGTTCTCTCATCCGTATCACCATCGTTATCTGCATCTGTGGCATGTACTGTAAGCGAAGGCACCATAAATAATATGCCTACCAGAAATAGCAGGCATATTGACTTAAATATGTAGTTGAGTAAAGGTAAATGCTTCATTTTCATCCCTACTTCTTCTTTGGAAGCTTCTCTTTCACTTTTTCCAGAACGCCTGCAAAGTTAATCGCTTCGGCATTCTCTGTTTCTTTTATTTCCAACTCATCTTCATTAAGCTCTGTCAGATATGTAATTGTGTCTTTGCATACTGCAATGACAATATATTTACTACCAACCTTTACAATCTGCAAATACTTATTCTGCGTTACCTGTATTGTCTCAATGATATCCATGTTTCCCGTTCGGGTGCGTCCACGCGATACATTCGCAATAAATTTGGTTGAAAAATAAGTAGCAGCAAGAACAATTCCAAAAATGACCAAAAGACTAATAAATCTGGCAATATTGTCTATCGTAGTGTTCGTTAGTAGCATACTGATTTCTCCATCAATTCTTGATAATTTCTGTTATTCTGACACCAAAGCTTTCTTCGATGACTACAACTTCTCCCTTAGCAACAAACTTGCCATTGACAAGGACATCAATCGGTTCACCGGCAATCTTTTCCAGTTCTATAATGGTGCCCGGTGCAAAATCCAAAATATCATGAATTGTTTTTGAGGTTCTTCCCAGTTCCACCGTCACTTCCAGTGGCACATCCATAATCAGGCCAATATTTTCCTGCCCAATCATCGCTGCCATCTCTGGTGTAAATGCCTGAAACGATGCCTGTTGAATATTCATGGGCGCCTGTTGCATCTGTGGCATTCCCATCTGCATTTGTGGTTGCTGCATCTGTGGCATTCCCATCTGTGACATTCCCATATCAAATGCAGGTGCATTGTTCTGCGGTTGTGTCATACTTGGCTGCATTGTTGGTACAGGCGCAGGTGTTGGTGCCGGAGTTGGCTCAGGTATTGGGTCACTGCTTACTGTACCGTCCATTTGCTGACCCATAAAAATGTCATACAGAGATTTTGCAAAATCCAATGGATATAATTGCATGATAGTAGAATCTACCAAATCTCCAATCTGCATTCTAAAAGTAATCTTGACAAATGTGCCATCCATGAAGTTATTCACTTCTCCGCTCTGCTTCAACTCGTTAATATTAACAAGACTTGCATTAGGCGGGCTAATATCAATCTTCTTTCCCATCATTGAGGAAAGCGATGTTGCAGAAGATCCCATCATCTGATTCATTGCTTCTGAGATTGCACTCAGATGTAATTCACCAAGTTCTCCTTCTGTATTGGTTCCATCTCCCCCCATCATGAGGTCGGTAATAATTTTTACGTCATTCTCCTGAAGCACAAGAATATTGGAACCGTTCAGTCCTTCTGTATATTTAATTTCAATAAAAATACAAGGTCTTGGATAATCATCAACTATGGTCTCCCAACTGGCCAGCGTAACCTTGGGTGTTGTAATATTGACCTTTCGGTTAACAAGGGAATACAGGGTTGTTGCCGATGTTCCCATACTGATATTGGCAATTTCTCCAATGGCATCCTTCTCAATATCAGAAAGAGCGTTTTCATCTATATCCTGATTGGAACTTTGCGCCTGTTCCACGTCGGAAGAAGTATCTTCTGCTGTTGCTGAAGCATTATCATTCAAATCCATTCCACTAAGCAACGCATTGATTTCGTCTTGCGATAGCATTCCGTCCATTCTATTCTTCCTCCTCCCTGTATATTGATGTTACCCGAACAGCATATCGATCATGGTCTGTTCCGGGAACTGCACTAAACTTCTTAAAATCCCCAACATAGATATCTAATTCATCATCCATTCGGGTCTCCAGTCGAATAATATCGCCCACCTGCAATCCAAGGAAATCACTGACTGCAATCTGGCTCTTACCAAGAACTGCTTTGATTGGTACGTCGACCTTACGAAGGAGATTTTCAAGTTCCACTTTATGATCTCCATCATCTGCATTGGTCATTGTAGTAAACCAGAATTTGGTATTTAAATTATCAATGATACTCTCGATCGTCATATATGGAAGACAAATATTCATAAAGCCTTCCACTTCCCCAATTTTCACATTCAATGTCACAATCGCTATCATTTCATTCGGTGCAATGATTTGTGCAAACTGAGTATTTGTTTCAATTCGTTCCAGCAATGGATGTACTTCTATAACATTTTTCCATGGTTCCCTAAGTAACTGTGTACATACCGATAAAATTCGGTCCAGGATTCCCATCTCTATCTCTGAAAAATCTCTGAGCTTATCAATGGTCTCCCCTTGTCCCCCCAGCATTCGATCTAAAATGGCATATCCTATATTGGCTGTCAGATCTACTATAATATTACCAACCAGAGGTTGAAAATTCACAATTCCCAGAATAACCGGATTGGATAATGCATTGGAAAATTCCGAAAATGTTACTGTTTCTGAACTTGCCACATTGACTTGTATGTTCTTTCTAAGATACACCGGGAGATTCGTGGACAACAATCGTCCATAATGCTCAAAAATCAGTTCTAAGGTTCTTAAATGCTCTTTAGAAAATTTAGCCGGTCTCTTAAAATCATAGTTCTTGACAGCTTTCTCGTCATTACTTTGCATCTCCTGCACATCTACTTCACCATTGCTCAGTGCAGAGAGCAAACTGTCAATTTCACTTTGCGATAGAACCTCGCCCACTTATCTCACCTCCGTTCCCTTACATTTTTATCAGAGGTTAACCAAACATAATATCACTGATGGACACCTTATAAATAAAATCAGAACCATAAAGTGCCTGAATTCGTTTTAATATCTCATCACAGATTTCGTCCTGGCTAAGCTTTGCTTCATTCATGGTATATTCACTGATTACAGAAATAATCTCACTCTTAATCAAGCTTTCCTTTGCTGCAATATCTGCACCATAGGTTGCATAATCCTCATGTTTCATGTTGATGGAAAGAGACATACTGATAATACAATAATGATCCTTTTCATCCCCCTCATCCCTCTGTAATGTGATTGTCATAGGATCCGGAATCACATAAACTTCAGTATCAGCAATTGACACCTGAGCTGCAGGTGATGAACCATCTCCATTATCCAATTCAAGATTCAGAATACTTGCAATATCTGTAACAATTGCTGCAGTCTTGCGATTCGTACTGATCACAGAAAACAACATAATCCCTGTCAAAATGATATTCACAATCAAAAGTGAAAGAATAATTATAGACAGCAAATTCTTTTTCATAATTCCCCTCCTAATAATCGCTCAGCGAGTTATAGATTTTAATCTCAACGCGCCTGTTAATTGCCCTTCCTTCCGGAGTACTGTTGTCTGCAATCGGACAATACTCTCCGCATCCGCTATGTTTTACCATCGCAGGGTCAAGATTCGTATTCTCAATCAGGAAATAGAAAACAGCAAGCGCACGGGCATCCGATAACTCGTTATTGCTTGGATAAATGCCTCCGGTGATTGGAACAGAATCTGTATGTCCCTCAATTTCAATAATGCTCTCAGAGTATCGTTCCAAAATAACACCAACCTGAGCCAGAACAGCCAGTGCTTCCTCATTCAGTTCAGCACTTCCCGATTCAAACAGCAGGGAGCCATTCAGCGTTAACTGAACATATTGCGAAGTGTATTCCATCTCAATCAGATCTTCCATACCAGCCTCGCTAATAGCTTCTCCAACCTTCTCTGCCATTTCTTCCGATGCTGCCATTTTCTGTTCTGCAACCTCTTCTAAAGCATCTGTTATTACACGATCTGTTTCTTCTGCTTTACCGGTACTGTTGATATAATCATCTAATTGATTTAATTGACTAACACCATTACTGATGAGCAAACCATCTCCTATAGCGGTTGCACCTGCAGTAAATACACTAAATGTCTGCGCAAAAGATGCTGCAACTTCTTCAAACTTCTGCGCATCCACCGTTGACATGGAAAACAGCAAAACGAAGAAACAAAGGAGCAGATTCATCAAATCGCTAAATGTAGCCATCCAGGCAGGGGAGCCTGGTGCCGCAACTTCTTCTTTCTTTTTGGCCAAATCTACTCACCTCCGCCTTCTGCATCAGCACTCGTTGGCCGATCCTTCGGTGCAAGAAATGACTTCAGTTTTTCTTCTATAACTCGTGGATTCTCACCAGCCTGAATAGACAAAAGACCTTCAATCATAATCTCTTTCAACATCATCTCACCATCATTATTTGCTGCCAGCTTCGTTGAAGTTGGAATAGCAATCCAGTTCGCAAGCATGGAACCATATAACGTTGTAATCAATGCAACAGCCATAGCCGGTCCAATTGCTGCTGAATCAGACATGTTCTGTAACATATTAATCAGACCAATCAGAGTACCAATCATACCCCAAGCAGGTCCCATGGATGCAACATCCTGCCAAAACTTAACTTTCTGCTTATGTCTTCCATCAATACTGGATAGCTCTGTCTCCATAATAGCACGAACCAGTTCAGGATCGGTACCGTCAACTATTAACAGAATTCCCTTTTTCAGGAAATCATCATTGATATCTCCAGCCGCTTCTTCCAAAGAAAGTAAGCCTTCTTTACGCGCAACATTAGACAGATCAATTATCTTTTGAATGATCTGTACAGTATCAAGCTGTGGTGTTTTGAAAATCAGGGAAATACTCTTTAATCCACCAATGAAATCAGAAAGACTATTCATCGTCAATACAGAGCAAAATGCCCCACCGAATGTAATGATTGCTGACTGTGGATCCAAGAAATGTATTAGGGCAGAAAAATCAACACCTGTTTTTCCATATACGATACCGAAGATAATCATAAAGAAACATATGATCACACCCAGTAATGAAGCTAAATCCATAATAAAGCACCCTTATTCTGCATTCAATTCCCGCAAAAAATGTCCTTTCTAAATGATTTTACTAGATTTTTCACGTCTTGTCTACTTTCTTTTATGATTAGTTTACGGCCTGTAGTCAAAGTAATTACGGTGTCCGGAGTCTCTTCCACACATTCAATCAGATCAGAATTAATCAGAATCACACTACCATTGATTTTCGTAACCTCAATCATTTTGTCTACAATCCTTTCATTATGCGAAAAAATACAACTAATTCTATTTTACAGGATTTAGTACCTTATGTAAATCATTTCCCATACATATTGTACAACAATAATACATTTTTTAAGAAAAAACAGGTTTGCACAAGTATTTCTCTCATGCAAACCCAGCATTTACCTATTATTTTGCTAATTATCGTTTCAAATTAACAAGTTCCTCAAGTAAGGTATCTGAAACAGTAATAATTCGGCTATTAGCCTGAAAACCTCTCTGTGTCGTGATCAATTCAGTAAATTCTGAGGAAAGATCAACATTACTCATTTCCAGAACACCTGTAGAAACATAGCCGCCGTCTGCTGTTACATCAACACCGATTCCATCAAACTCTCCAGAGTTCAGTGTTGCAGAATAGAGGTTATCTCCTTCCTTCTGGAGGCCGGAAGCATTAGAAAATACTGCAAATGCAACCTGTCCTAACAGCTTCGTCTGACCATTGTCATAGGCGCCGTAAATCAAACCATTATTCTGAATGGAAACACCAGTCATGGCCCCCAATGCACAACCGGTTCCCGCTCCCTGCTTATCACCATTCTTTGCCCCGATGGTAGATGTCTTTTCATTATTCAGATTCAGGGAATCTTTCATATCGATTGCAATTGTCTTAAAAGGATTATCTGCTGTGGTATCCTTTGTTGTTAATCTCAGATTGAATGCACTCAGCTGTGTCGATCCGTTGATTCCAACTAAAGCACCAGTACTCTGATTATATGCAACCTTTATTCCACTGCCTGCAGCGGTTGCATATCCATCAACGTTCATTGTCTGACCCTGAAAAATATTCGTTGCCGTATTGGTGGCATCTGTATAGCTTCCGCCAGCTAACAGAATCGTACTAAGCTGGGTTGGCGTGCCTGCCGGATCACTTGCTGAATAAACATTGACCGTAAGTCCACCCATTTCTTCAAAACTGTCAAAACCAAATCCTCTGGCATATTCATTGGCCAAATCAACATTCGTAACACCGGAAGCATTAAGAAAGTCAGAAGGTCTAATTAGGGAATAATCAGTTCCGCCTACCGTAACAGCCGGTGTAATTGTAAGTTCTCCCGTGTTATTAACCGTATAACCATCTAATGTATTATAACTGGCTTCCTTGCTGGCGCTTACGGAAGATCCGCTTTCGTTGGTGCCAGTAAAGATTGTTGCATCAAATTTATCAAGAATAGAATTGTTGCTGCTGTCAATTACATCTGCAAGTGACAGGATGTAATTGCCCTGTTCATCCGTTCCCTTCATTGCAAATTTGGCTGTATAAGCATAACCAAGATTATCATAGATACCCAAATTGATAATTTTACCATTTTCAGATAACACATTGCTGTCATTCTTATCTACGATACCGGTAATCACTGCATCGGTTGTGGCCTGTGGCGGACTAATCATATTCTCTGCTGAAAGAATCTGCAGCTTTTTGACTGTATCCTGAACTATTTTGCCATCCTTTACTTCCCAGCCCATAACATTATAACCGGTAGAACTCATTGCAAGATTGCCGACGGCATCAACATAGAAAGAACCATCTCTTGTAAAGAAATTGCTCTGACCATCGCTTACGACAAAGAAAGCATCTCCTGTAATCTTTAAGTCAAATGCATTGCCTGTCGTCTGTGTGGAACCCTGTGCTGCGATTGCAGTAGAAATAGCACCAGAAGTAACACCAAGACCAATCTGCTTCGCATTCGTACCTGCAGTACCTGTTGTTTCATTCGGTCCGGATGCCTTTTGTGAAGTCTGATACATAAGTTCTGAAAAAGTAATTGATTGTGACTTATAAGCCACAGTGTTAACATTGGCGATATTGTTACCAATAACGTCCATTTTTACCTGGTGTGTTTTAAGTCCCGAAACACCAGAGTAGAGTGATCTCATCATAATGAATGACCTCCTTTGGTATTCGACGAATCATTTTTCCCTTCTGTCAGTCGGGGAAACCAGCCTCCGTAAGGTCCGGCTAGATAATAACGGCTCCGTCGATATTAGTGAAAATATTTTCTTCTGTTTCTGACTGATCCATTGCTGTAATTACTGTACTGTTGGGAACATTTACGATAAATGCAAGAGAATCAACAATCACAAGAGATTCATTTATTCCTTTGGCTCCTGCTCTCGCCGTACCTTCATTTAATCGTTGCAGCTGCGCTTTGGATAGTTCAATATTGCGTTCTTCCAGTCTTCCTGTTGCATGCTTGGAAAATTTAAGCGTTTTTTCCTGTAAGATATCATGAAAAAGTACACTTTCTTTCCCACTCTCTTTTTCTGTCACGTTAGGGAAATACTTTTCCTGTGCCTGCTCAATGGAAAGGAAGTTCGTCTTCATTACATTCATACGCTTCTCCTCCCTGAGAATCATCCCTGACTGTTCAATAACCTGTTTTAATCCGTTGTGCTGTCAGATTCTGTGTTATCTTCCTCTGCTTCCTCATCACCTTCAACTGTGAAATCTTCCTTAGTATCTATATCGGCAGCTTCCTCCGCTTTCTTTAGTTCCTGAATCTTAGAATAATAAGAATCAACCAGATCAAAGATATCTTTCTTCAGGAAAGTCTTCTGATAATCATTCATTTTAGAACAGATATCATTAACCTTCTCAACATTTGCCTGATCTGACAGAGTCAAGTTGTCAACATTTGGCAGTTTATTAATCATTTCAACAACCGTATCAGCCAGCTTATATGCTTCCATATACTCATTGCTCGCTACCGTATCCAAATCATCAATAGAATACAGCGAATTGTTAATCGATAAATATGCTTTCCCTTCCTCGTATGCTACATAATCAACTTTACCTGTAACATAACTGGTCTCGCCATCATCACCTGTAACTTTCATGATAACATGCTCTCCAACAAGTCCCTGTGCCTGCATTGCACTCATATCACTTCCGATTGACTGAATCTCTGATACCTGGGTAAATGTTGCATACTGGCTAATCCATTCTGTATTGGAGGTTGGCTCCAACGGATCCTGATTCTGCATTTCTGCAACTAACAGTGTTAAAAAAGCATTTGAATCAATTGCGGAATTATCTTTTTCCTTCTTGGATGAGAGAGATTCCGAAGATGCAGTCTGTGTAACAAACTGTCCATCTGAATAAGCTGCAATTAAACTCATACCTTCACTCCTTTCCTGCTCACCAATCTGTAATCAGTGGCGGTTATACTTTATAATCCATACTATTGCCGTCTGCCTGCATCATTTTTACAGTAACTTCATCCTCTTGGTCAATACCATCCAATGCATCAGCGTCACCAAACGCACCTAAATCAAGTTTTCTTGTTGCTTTTCGTAACCGTTCCTGTTCCTCTTGCTGTTGCATGTTCTCACGATTATCTTCTTCAAGGTTCTGCTCAAACTCATGGCTGGCAACTGTCACCTCCACCGCTTCCACTTTTACGCCCTGTTGCTCCAGATTTTCTTTAAGAACAACAATTTGTGATTCCAATGCAGCCTTGACTGCTTCATTCTGTGCGGTAAACTGTGCGGTCACATTACCATCCTTCGATGCAACAGTCAGACCGATATTACCAAGGCTTTCCGGATGTAACTGCAGCTGAATGCTGCTAATCGTTCCCTTCACTTCGTTGCGCATATAGTCCGTAATCTGATCAATCACTTCCTGTGCATCAACATTTTGTAAGAACAGATTCTGTGGAGCTTCCGCATGTACCTGCTGTGCGGGTGCTTCTGCATTCTGATATGAAGTAAAGTGATTCTCTCTCATCTCAGCTTCCGGAAAATGTCTGTCATTGTCATGCTTCTGCTGCATGCTTTCCTGATTTTGGTCACGTTGTAACGATGGCTGTGTTTCCTCTGCACTGCTGTTTTCTGTCACTGGGCTTACATTGGTCTGCGTCTTTTCTGTGTCTGTTGTCAGCAATACATCCCTGATTACAGTTTCTTCAGCTTGCCCCTTAGGGATCAGCGAAGCATTCTTAGTCTCAATCACCGGAAGAACATTGCTTTCTGATTCCATTGACTGTAATAAGTCAGTAACCTGATTGGTTCCCAGATTTAATTTCTCTGCAATCTCAGATACCATTCCTGCCGTCTTTTGATTGATATCAAAAACTGCCTGTGACAGTTCTTCATTCAATACCAGTTCCATTGGATCTCCGTTGCCAAGCACATTACTCACCAGAAGATTCACATTTTCCTGTTCTAACAGATCATTGAGCTGTAGTCCCATTGTATCGAGCGTACTCTGTAATTGAGCCGGAGTCATATTAAGAATCGCTGCTATATCTTCAAGTAACTGCTCCTTAGCTTCATCCACGACAGTTATCTCTTCTTCTGTCAATGCTTTTTCAGCTTCTTCCACTACGGTATTCTGATTGTCTTCTGCCGTATCTGTTTCAGTTTGCTTTTCCTTTACTGCATTCTGGCTGATATTCTCATCTTTAGTTACATCCTTTGATGCTTTTGTTGTATCAGCCTGATAATCCGTTTTCTGATCCTGATCATAGCCTTTCGTTACCTGCTCAATTGCCTGTTCAAAGCTTCCGGCATCTGTAGCAGCACTCTTCGCCGGCATCATCGGCTGTGCAGCCGGCATCATCACTCCCATGTCAAAAATGGGTGAACTTGTCATGTTTCTTTCCTCCTTTCCTCTCTTTTGATGATGTCTGATTAAAATCTAATTAGACATATGGGATATCGGACAAAAAGACGCATAACTTAATACTGTCTAAGTCATATTCTCCATTTTCCTACTGTGGGCTCATAATTTTTGTTACCTGCGCAGCAATTGTCGGATCCATCGCGCCAAGAATCAGCCCTCTCTGTGCCGGCGTCATTGCCCACAGAATCTGTCCAACCAATTCAATATTGCTTCCCATTGTATTAAATATCGCCGCAGCTTCTTCCGGCTCCATCGCAGCATACGCGGCAGCATATTCCTCCATTTGCGCATCTGTTGTTTCCGACAAAACCACCTGCTGGTATAAATATTCAGCTGTTGTGGGATCAATTGATTCATAGTACTGCTGATATGCTTCTGCACCAGGGCCATTCTCCGCATAAACTACTTCTTCATAGAATTCTGTTTTAATCCTTTGAAATTCAACCTGTTGATCTTCAAAAGTCTGCAGTCGTTCCACCTCTGCCTTAAGCTGCTCAATCTCTCCAACATAAGTGTTGTTGGCTGTCTGTGCACTGGTCAGTTCAAGTTCAAGCGCCTGTATCTGTGCTACAGCATCTGCAAGCGATGTATAACCATAATATGCCTCCAAATCGTCTGTCTCTGTTGTTGCATCTGATGGCAAAATCATATTAATCACCGGAACATCCTTAATGATTGGAGCCAAAACATTACTTCCAAATCCAAATACATCAAGTTTTATCAGTAAGCACAAGATTGCAAGCCAGATAACGATAATAAACAGCGTGACAATAAACATGGAGAATCCGCCCCCGGCAGAATCATCATCCAGTTCAGCTTCCTGATCCGCTAATTCCTTCGCCCGTTTTTTTGCTTCCTTCTTTTGATTCTTCTGTTCATCCCGAAGTTTCTTTTTCTCGTCTTCTATTTTCTTTTTTTCCGCTTTCAAATCCTCAGCCATACATTAACTCCGTTCCGCGGCAATAACCGCATCTTATCCCTGTTCTTTCTCTTTATCCTTTACCGAATGAGTGTAGCTGGTCAACTGGTCAATTTCTTTTGCTTCCTTTTGACCTTCTTCCTTCATAAAATCATCAAAAGCATGCTCTCTTAACTTTTCATGAATCTTGCGTTCCTGTGTTGCCCTTTGCAGTCTCATTCTTGCAGATTCCAAGTTTTTCTCTGCAATTCGTACTTTTAAGAGTTGCCCCTTTACCTGCTCATCCACATATTCTCTGGCTGCCGTGTTCTCCTTCAGTTCAAGAATATTTAATTTTTCTTTACGAATCTGTCGTGCCTGCAGCTCCAATTGTTCCTGTTGCGCTTTAATTATCGCCAGTTTTTCTTCCTCAGCATTCAGTAGTCTTTTCTTATCAGCAAAGTTATGCTTTTCCTGTTCTTCCAGTTTTTCTTTAATGTTCAGGATATTCTGCATTCGATAGCGAAATATAGCCATATCTTATTTCCTTCCCTGATTCACCACTAAAATAGCTTTTGTAATAATTCTATCGATTCTTCAAAGCTAAATTTCTCATTTACATCCTGCATCAGGAACTGATTGACAGCATCTATCTTGCTAATTGCATAGTCGATTCCCGCGTTGGTTCCCTTCTTATAAGCTCCGATATTAATCAAATCTTCCGCCTCCTGATAGGTTGCCAGAACTGTTTTTAGCTTAGCGGCCGCTGCTTTATGTTCTTTGGACGTAATCATCGTCATGCATCGGGAAATGGATTGCAGAATATCAATTGCAGGATAATGATTCTGATTGCCTAATCTTCGAGACAACATAATATGTCCATCCAGAATACTTCTTGCAGTGTCCGTAATTGGTTCATTAAAATCATCTCCATCTACTAAAACTGCGTATAATCCGGTAATTGATCCCTTTTCATCACAGCCTGCCCGCTCAAGTAGTTTGGGCATCTCCGAATAGACACTGGGCGGATATCCCCTGGTAACCGGCGGTTCACCAATAGCGAGTCCAATCTCTCTTTGTGCCATGGAAAAACGTGTAAGATTATCCATCATCAATAGCACATCCTTGCCCTGCCCGCGAAAATACTCCGCTATTGCAGTAGCTGTCTGTGCGGCTTTTTTTCTCTCCAATGCCGGTTTATCTGAAGTTGCTACAACAACAACCGAACGCTTCATTCCCTCTTCTCCAAGATCACGTTCAATAAACTCCCGCACTTCACGTCCTCGCTCTCCAATCAGAGCAATTACATTAACATCAGCTTTGGTATTTCGGGCAAACATTCCCATCAAAGTTGATTTACCAACTCCTGATCCGGCAAAGATTCCAATTCTTTGTCCTTTGCCAACTGTAATCATACCATCTACAGCCTTTACGCCAAGCGGAAGCACTTCACTGATTATGGTTCTCGACATTGCATCCGGTGATTTGGCTTCCATCGGATAATATAATGATGAATCCGGATGAATTGCACTAATCGGACGGCCAAGGCCATCCAAAATCTGTCCTAAAAGAAAATCCCCTACCTGCACGGTGAGAGGATGCTCTTCATTTTCTACAATACAGCCTAGTCCGATTCCATCCGTAGCCTCATATGGCATAAGAAGTGTTTTATTATTTTTAAATCCAACTACCTCTGACAAAATGGTTCTTTGCTGATCCTTTGTTGTAATGGAACACAAATCTCCCAGCTTTGCCTCCGGTCCATTGGCCTCCAATGTCAATCCTACAACATTGGTGATTCTGCCAAGTTTACGGTAATACAGTCCTTCTGTCGCCCTATCATACTTACTCAGGTTCATAGCTTAAGATCCTCAATTGTTTCTGCAGCAGTTTCATCTGTGTTCCGAGTCCGCAGTCCCAGATACCTGCTTCACTTTCAATCATGCAGGAATTTAGTCCTAACGTAATATCTTCAACAATTTCAAATGTCTCTTTCAGTAATCCGGTCCCCTGTACAATATCATCCAGGTGCTCCTTAACATTACCGTAATCCTCTTTTGAAACATGAATGATATAATTCCTTCCATTCTCCAAGGATTGCATGGCACGCTGTAAAATGAATAGGATTGCAGCTCTGTCATCCTCCAGACGCACACCGGTTACATGACGAAAGATATCCATCAGCTTGTCTACAAGCTCCGGTTCCATTGCTGAGAGTTTGTTGTTATAATCGGCTTCCATTGCAAATTTTTCCTGCTCCAACAGAGCGCAGCGTTCCTGATATTTGTTCTCCATATCCGCCTGCGCCTGCATGCTGCCATTCTGATAGCCTTCCTGATATCCATTGTTCTTCGCCTCTTCAAAAATTCTTTTGCTTTCTTCTGTGGCTTCCCGAACAATCTTTTTTGCCTCTTCTTCGGCTTTTTCCTCCGCTCTGGCAAATATTCGCTCTCGTTCTTCTGTCAGAGCATCCATATCACTTTGCTCTTCGACCAGTTTTGCTACCATTGTCGGGTCTATACCTTCAACAAAGTTTTCCGTTTCTTCCTCTTCGATACTTTCTTCCTGCTGTAACTGTGAGAGTTCTTCTAATCGCTTGGCCACTGTTTCATTACGATCAATGGTAATTCGCTCCTTTTCTGATACAATCACATAGCCACCTTTTAATAGGTTCCTAGACAATGATTTCATCACCTCCGCCTCGGGAAATGACAATCTCACCAGAGTCTTCCAGCTTACGTATTATATTAACAATCTTCTGTTGCGCTTCTTCAACATCCTTCATACGAACAGGTCCCATAAATTCCATGTCTTCCTTAATCATCTGAGCCAGACGTTTGGAAAGATTATTAAAGATCGTATTCTGAACCTCTTCATTAGCACCCTTTAGTGCAAGCGCTAACTCATTGTTATCTACATCACGAAGCACGCGCTGAATTGCACGATCATCCAGTAAAAGCACATCTTCAAATACAAACATTTTCTTTCGGATTTCATCTGCAAGCTCAGGATCTTCAATCTCCAGAATTTCCATAATATGCTTTTCTGTTCCACGATCTGTTGAGTTCAATATCTCAACAACCTGATCCACACCGCCAATAATGGTATAATCCTGATTTACAAGATTAGCCAGCTTGGATTCTAATACCCGCTCTACTTCTTTCACTACATCAGGACTGGTTCGATCCATGGTTGCAATTCTCTTAGCCACATCTGCCTGATTCTCCGGCGGTAAAGCAGAAATGATCATCGCAGCCTGACTGGAAGAAAGATACGAGAGAATCAATGCAATCGTCTGCGGATGTTCATCCTGAATAAAACTCAGGAGCTGGGTTGCGTCTGTTTTACGAACAAATTCGAAAGGTTTTACCTGTAAAGAAGCCGTCAGCTTGCCGATAACATCAAGTGCTTTATCAGTACCCAGTGCATTTTCAAGTAATTCCTTGGCATATCCAATACCACCCTCAGCAATATACTGCTGTGCCAGACATATTTCATAAAAATTATTGATAACATCTTCTTTGATCTGTGGCGAGATACTTCTGGTGTTCGCAATTTCCAGCGTCAGATCTTCTATTTCTTCTTCTTTTAAATGTTTGAACACTAAAGCTGATTTTTCTGGTCCTAAAGCAATCAAAAGAATCGCTGCCTTTTGTATTCCGGTCAAATTCGCGTCCGCCATGTTAAGCCTCCATCATCTTATCCCCAGTCTTCACTTAACCAGTTCCTAAGTAAATTCGCTGCCGCATCCGGATTGTCTTCGACAAACTTCTCGACAATCTTACGTGCTTCGGATTTATCCTCAATTGCAATTTCTTCTAATTCTTCCGGTGGGGTAGATTTGAGAATTTCATCAATACTAATCTCAGGCTCTTCCTCTTCCATCTTGGCATTCTGCATACTGCGAATAACGACAAATGCCAGTAAGCCAAGAATTACCACAATTAAAATAATCTGTAATACATCAGCAACATCTACATCCAGGCCTTCATGATCCACAAAGAATGGTTCTTCATATGCAATAATCGTTATATTATTTTCTGCAATTCCTGTTGCTGTAGAAACAGCACGGTACAAATCTGTATCGACATCTACCTTGGTACGAATATCGTTGCTGAGCTTATACTGATCCCAGGAAATGCCATCCAGCAGTCCCTGGTCTTCAATATCATCTTCCTTCTGAATCTTGTAGATCAAGCAGGTAACCGTAATCGAGGATTGATCATACTTGATTGCCCCAGCCGGAATCTGCTGTAACAACGTACTCTCATTTGGCAGATAATCCAGAGATTCTTCTCTTGAAGAAGAATTCGTATATTCGCCGTCCTCATAAACATAAGTTGTTTCCGGTTCTGTATTGGAATCTGTACCCGGCACCCCTGAGGTTCCACCAGTGGATTCATTTTCATAAGTATTGGAGCTTGCCAGAACTCCCTGTTCCTTACCTTCATCAGGCCAGTATAAATGTTCCGAATACTCCGAATAGGAATTATCCAGCTCCACCTTTGCTGCTACTTCAATTGCCGAGAACTGATTGGTTGCTAATAATACTGACGTTACATCATTTTTCATTGCATTGGCAACCTGCTCTGTTAATGCCAGTTGCGAATTAGCCGTTCCGTAGGTTGAGGATTCATCTGTTCCTGAGAACAATAAGGTTCCTTCAGTATCAAGAATAACAACATTTTCAGTTGTATCATTACCAAGTGCAGTTGCAACAAATCTTGCCATTGCTGCAGCGGCATCTGTTGTACATACATCTGACAATTCCAGAAGTACACTGGCATAAGATTCCGTATTCTGTGCAATCAGTGTTCCATCATCTTCCGGAATATTCAGCTGAACCGTCGCTGTTTTGACAAAGGAATAAGACTCCAGTGAACTGGACATCATATCTTCCAAATAAACTATGTATCGCTTCTGCTTGTCTGCCTCTGTTGTTGAAAAACCACCCGTAGTAACATTTTCAATCGAATAGCTGTCGATATAGATATCATTCGATCCCAATAACAAGCTGGCATTTGTATAATCCTTTTTGTTGATAAGTATGGTCAATCCATCCTGTGAAGTCTGATAATCCAGATTATTCTCTGTCAGCAAATCAATCGCTTCCTGAGCATCTTTTGCTGACGCTGCTGTATAGATTTCAACATACTGTGGCTGTACCAATACCACAAACAGAATTGAAAACGCAGCAATCACACCAAGCGCCAAACAAACAATTGCTGTTTTTTGACGTGGTGTGAATTTTTCCCACCAATCGCTAAATTTCTTGGGCAGATTTTTCAACCATGCCATAAACTTATCTACCATTTAAATTCTCCATTCCATTGACAGAATTTATCTGTTCACTAGATTTGCATATTAATAAGTGTTTTATAAGCCTCCATAAACTTGTCTCTGATTGCTACCGTATATTGAAGTGTTGTTGATGCCTTTTGTAAAGCAATTGCCAAATCATGGGTATTCTCCGTCTCACCAAGAGACAGCTTGATTTCTTCATTCTCGGCATCCGAAAGATAACGGTTCGTTGTATTAAGATTATTGACTGCCGAATCAAATATGGTGCTGAACATATTCTCGGAATTCACGCCCCTGGTCTGATCGGTTCCATTCAAAGGTTCAATTGTCGTTGAATTCATTAGAAATGTTGGTGATACGTTCATTGAATGCCTCCTTTTATCTCCTGATAATATGATTTAATTTAATTCTTTGACAGATCCAATCCAACCATCGCAATACTCTTACTTGCCTGGAAGGCAGTGGCATTGGCCTCGTATGATCTGGAAGCATCAATCAGATTCGTCATTTCTGTTACTGTATTCACATTGGGGTATGTCACATAGCCATTCTCGTCGGCATCCGGATGAGACGGATCATAGACCATCTTCATATCCGTTGTATAATCCTCGCCAACTTTCGTTATCTTCACACCATATCCAATGGCATCATCACTCGTCACATCATTTTGTGTCCTGCCGTCTCCAACAATACTATCTAAAACATGCCCAAAGCTTCGGCCGTTCTCTGTTTCCTGCGTTGCAAAAGTAACCACCTTTCTACGGTATGGTGTACCATCTTCTGTTCTTGTCGTATTGGCATTAGCCACATTCTCCGAAATGATGTCCATACGATAACGTTGTGCTGAGAGCCCCGTTGCACTGATGTCAAATGAAGTAAACATTCCCATAACCGTATCCTCCTATCTTATGATTTCATAACACTTTTTAGATTCGCAAACTCCTTGGTAAGGGAATCCATAAGTGCATTGTAGGTAACCTGATTTTGTGCCAAATAGACATTTTCTGTATCAATATCAACATTATTACCGTCTAAGCGATATGAATATGCCTGTGCATCTGTATAAACCTCCGGTTGAATACGATTCAGATTCAGGTTATATACCCTTGCATCCATCGTATCATATTTGGTTGTGTTCAAAGCACGTGTCAGTTCCGTTTCGAACGCAACATCCTGTCGTTTGTAATTTGGAGTATCCACATTCGCAATGTTATTGGAAATTGCTTCATTTCTAAGCCAAGACGCGTCTGCCGCCTTATCCAACACATTAATGTAGTCAAAAATATTTGAATTAACCATTTTTCCTCCATCCGGGTTCTTCCCATAAAGACCCTACTTTATTAATTATATGAATATTTACGAAAAAAACAAGGTATTTTTTTCATTTTTCTACAATATGTTGTAATTTATGATTCAGCTCTACACAAAATGTGCAAAAAATGGAAAAATGAAGGAACAAAAAAACGGAGTCCTATATGGGATTCCGTTTCCTATCGCTGCCAACCTTGGCTATCTATAAATATTTCGGTTTCTTTCACTCAAAACTTAACATTATTTTAGATATTTTTCATAGCATCAAAAATAACTTCATTTACAATATGTATATAAGTTCCTTTCATACCGGCTGAATGTGTTTCAATCACACCAGCACTCTCAAGCTTTCTCAATGCATTCACAATAACAGATCTTGTAATTTTGACACGATCTGCAATCTTACTGGCAACCAGTATTCCTTCGGTTCCATCCAGTTCTTCCAAAACATACTTAATGGCATCTAATTCAGAATGAGATAAAGTTTCGATTGCGGCTTCAACCACATGCTCTCTTCTAAAGCTTTCCTCATGTTCTTCATTAACTGATCGCATCATTTCCAATCCAACGACAGTTGCCCCATATTCACACAGAATGATATCATCAATATCATAATCACCTTTGTTCTTATATATAAACAGTGTTCCCAGTCTTTTGCCGGCTATATCAATCGGTGTAATTACTGCCTGATATTTAGCAACATCGATGGTCTCAAATCCCAAGGTTCTCAGATTCACATTTTCCTTGGTGGAAAGCACCGACAAAAATCTTTCATTGAGAGAAGTATCAATCAAATAACCAACTTCATTCTTCAGCAGTTCATGTATACACTTTACATCCGAAGAATTGCCTACGCCCAATACTTTTCCCTTTTTACTGATAACAAGTACGTTGGAATCCAAAATCTCCAGCATTACCTTGCAAATATCATTAAACACAACTTTTGACGAACTGTTATTATGTAACAGCTTCCCAATTTTCCTTGTTTTATCCAATAACATTACACTACTCATTACTCTACATCCTCTGTCTTTTCACTTGGTGCCTTTTTCAGGAATCCACATTTCACGTCGCTACATACATATTGATTGCCTTTTTTGAGCAAAATATTGCCACACTTAGGACAATTTTCATTTACAGGCATCTGCCATACCATAAAATCACAATCCGGGATAGCTTCACATCCATAATATCTTCTGCCCTTCTTCGTCTTACGAACCACAATTTCCTTGCCGCATTTCGGACAGGGTACACCTATTTTTTCAAGATACGGCTTCGTGTTACGGCAGTCCGGGAAACCTGGGCATGCCAGAAATTTGCCATGCGGTCCATATTTAATTACCATCTGTTTGCCGCATAAATCACAGACTTCATCCGATTCTTCGTCCTTAATCTCGATATGCGCCAATTCTTCTTCTGCAATCTTTACTGCCTCATCCAAATCAGGATAGAAATTGGAAACCACGGTCTTCCAATTGATGCTTCCCTCTTCCACACTATCCAAGAGACTTTCCAGCGTCGCAGTAAAATTCACGTCTACGATGGACGGGAAGGCATCTTTCATCATCTTATTCACAACTTCACCAAGTTCAGAAACATAGAGATTGCGATTCTCTTTCACAATATATCTTCTTGCAAGAATCGTCGTAATTGTAGGTGCATAAGTACTTGGACGTCCAATTCCAAGTTCTTCCAATGCTCTTACCAGACTGGCTTCTGTATAATGTGCAGGTGGCTGTGTAAAATGCTGTTTCTTTTCCAGGTTTTGGAAACTCAGTTTTGTATTCTCATTCAGCTCTTTTAATAAGAAAGAATTTTCTGCTTTCTCTGCCTCTGCATCTGTATAAACACGCATAAAGCCGTCAAACTTGATACTGGATGCGGCAACACTAAAACGATACCCTGCCGCTTCAATCTTAGCCGACATTGTTTCATAGGTTGCATTAGCCATTCTGCTTGCTGCAAATCGTTTCCAAACCAGGGTGTAGAGTCGTAACTGGTCTCTGCTCAAAGAATCTTTCATCGATTCCGGAGTTCTGGAAATATCAGTTGGACGAATTGCCTCATGCGCATCCTGAATCTTTTTTTGATCTTTCTTAACGTTTTCCTTCTCGGCTATATAGGAAGCACCATACTGTTCTTCAATATATGACTTAGAACTCTGAATTGCTTCTTCTGACACACGCGTTGAATCTGTTCTTAAATAAGTAATTATACCTACCGTACCACTGCCCTTAATATCTACACCTTCATACAGTTGTTGTGCAAGACGCATTGTCTTTTGAGTGGAATAGTTCAGCACCTTGCTGGCTTCCTGCTGCAATGTGGAAGTCGTAAATGGCATTGGCGCTTTTTTCGTACGTTCTCCACGTTTGATCTCTATAATCTTATAATCTGCTTTTTTTAGTTTCTTCTCAATCAGTGCTGCTTCTTCTTCAGAATCAACTGTCTTTTTATCATTTGCATCACTATAAAAATGTGCCTGGAAAGCTTTTTTGGTATTTCCAACTCCCAGGGTAGCATCTAATGACCAGTATTCCTTCGGAATAAAAGCTGCAATTTCTTCTTCTCTGTCACAAATAATACGAAGTGCAACAGACTGAACTCGTCCTGCACTCAACCCACGTTTTATCTTCGCCCATAATAATGGTGAAATACGATATCCCACCATCCTGTCAAGCATCCTTCTTGCCTGCTGTGCATCAACAAGATCCATATCAATGTCTCTGGCATTCTTTAACGATTCTTTTACGGCATTCTTTGTAATCTCATTAAAAGTAATACGGCAGACCTTTTTATCTCCGAGTTTTAAGGCTTCCAGTAAATGCCATGAAATAGCCTCTCCCTCACGGTCAGGGTCAGTAGCGAGATAAATTTTTTCTGCCTTCTTTACTTCCTTGCGCAATTTTGCAAGGATGTCACCTTTTCCTCTAATTGTGATATATTTGGGTTCATAATCATGTTCCACATCAATTCCCAACTGACTCTTGGGTAAATCTCTCACATGTCCATTGCTTGCAGCAACCTCATAATTTGCTCCCAAAAATTTCTTAATTGTCTTCACTTTAGCTGGTGATTCCACAATTACCAGATATTTTGCCATACATCCTTACCCCTAACTTTTTATTTTACTACAATATTATCTTTAAATAGATGCTTTTCATTACAATTTGGAACCGAATTTCAAATTGTAAATGCAATGTCTCTATTTGGTTATCTATGTATCGCAATTCACTATACACTAAAAAATTATACTATGCAAGACAAAAGTATAATCCTTTTCGATTAATATAAATATGTTCACTAATTGTCAGTTAACAAACTTATGCATTTCAAATATGAAATATATTAAATTATTACGACCTGCTTTCATACGTGCATTTTTTTTTTACAACACATGTGTTTTCTAATACAAAAAAGAGCCCTCATCAGAGGACTCTTCTAATAATTTAATGGCAACTTGACCAAAAGGCATTTGCTACAGTTGTACTCATCATACTTCCGGGTTCCGTAGCTGATGGGAAACAATATGCTCGAACCACAAGATCCGGACGTCCACCTGGAAATTCGTAGGTTACAACAACTTGGGCTGTATTACCAGCTACAATATAATTGTAATAATTACTTACATCCTGTATATGTCCAGCTTGAATTACGACACAATTGTCGCCAGGGTTAGCTCCTAATGCCATGTGATCGAATCTAAAATAATCTCCAACAGTATGTGCCACCGAAGTCGGTGAGTTAGATAATACAGTCTCTCCAGCAGCTCCCATATCACTAAAACATAATTTAATCTCCACAGCTGTTGCATCATAAACACTGATTCCTTTAACATCAATATAAGAGGAAACCGTATAGGTACTATCTACCGGAAGATAACACAATCCATAACCATCTGCTCCAATTTGAATCTTCTCTGTTTGAACTCTGATTTTAAATGCATCTGCACCACTGACCGGATCCTTTGCAACAATAATATAAGAAGAACTTAAATCATTAGATAGATTCAGCGTAGAGGTACACTTAAGATCATAACTAGGACTATTGCCAATATAGTAATCACCGTTATGTGTGGAACCATCCTCAAATTCATAGGAATAACCCACACCCTCAGGATCAAATAGTGCCGTTAAACTATATGTCTTATATCTAAGTACATCTAACTCATAATCAAACGTGTTATTTGTATTATTAAGCGGATTATTACCTCCAGTACCTACATCATTTCGAAGATAAATATCCTTGGCAACGGCATAATTATATTCTTCATTCTGCAACTTAATATTTAAAGTAACAAAACTGGAAGCTGTATAATTCACCATGTTTAAAGAAATAGATTCTACATTCTCAGCCATAGGAAGATCTGTAACAGTAGTACCTCCGACAAAATCCTCCTTCGTCATCAGCAGATCTCCATAAGGAACATTAGGATCATCCTTTTTAAGAGCAATCGTATATCTTGCATCATTATTACTAACAACAATAATGTCAGAACTTACACTAGCATCATAGTTGGCAGAAACAGAGGAATTCGCATCTATTAATAAATTCTCCATCTGCTGGATAATCTGTTGTGCCTCTGTCTGAAGTGCTACTTCATAGGTTCCGTTCATATAAAGCTTTGAGCTGTTCTGCATCATGCTGAATATTTCAACCATAACAAGTGATAAGATTGCAATGGTTACCAGTAATTCAACTAAGGTAAAACCTTTATTGTTTTTCATTTCCAACCTCCTTTACAATCCTTTCGCTAATTATAAAACATTGCTGATTTGTTATCCCCGGTCTCCGTATATAAAATAACCTCTGAATTTCGAGAACCATGAGAGAATATCATTTTCGTAAATGTGTTAGGCGGACTCTGACGAACTGTTCCATCCTGATTGAATATTAAAGTAACCGTTGTTCCATCTGCAAACACATTACCGCCACTTCTTGATGCGTAATCAGAGAAGAAATAGGATACTGTAACCGCGGATGCGCATAATTCGATTCGCTCTGCTGTCGCAGGATCACCCATCTGATAAAAAAGCTTTCCACCAACCATTGTAAAGGTAAGCATTCCAGCATCAGGTCCTTTGGCCATCGCCTGTGCTCTTGCAGTATCTAAAACATTTTCAAAATTATTCGCTGCCTTTGCAACATTAGCATTATTTACAATATTGAATCCCCAAACAGCACCTACAAGCATAATTGACAGGATTGCTATAACAATCAGTAATTCAAGTAAGGAGAAACCGCTATTGTTTATTTTTGAACTGTTCTCTTTCATATACGCCTCCTATTCCTTACTCCAGTTATCATAGATGATTGTTGTATTCTTCGGCAGCTGTGTGGTTCCAACACTTGCAAAGATTTGTGTAATTACTGTACTGGAATCATCAATCAGGAAATTACCAAAAGGAAGATAATTATCATTACCATTACAATAATAATTGATGGTGGCTCCTGAATGGGTATTGCCAGCATACGTATCCGCAGCAGGAGGAGATGCCGGAATATCCGTTATGGTTCCTCCATGGAAGTTCACATTTTCTCCAAGAATCTGCATACCGCTTCTTCCGTTCGTTCCTACCAGCGTATCCTTGGCATTTTGATAAGTTGCATCTGACATACACTGCATATAGGTTGGTGCTGTTGTAATATCAAATATAATGTTGCTTGTACATACACATGTTGAATTAGTATACTCTCCTCGAATTGTAACCGCTTCATCTGCAAGTATCAAAGAGTTACTAACTCCATTCTCAACAGTCTGCTGATTAATTTTGATATTAACCGGTGTACCGGAACTTGCGCTATATCTTCCCCAGCCAATTCCGTCTATGAAGTCAGATAAGGTGATTTCCCTAAAGGATGCAGCACCATTGGAACGAATCCAAACATCTTCAAATAATAAATCAGCCAATCCTGCTGTTGGCAATCCTGCTGTTGGAATATTCTGATCACTAAAATCAGTAATTCCAAGTACTCTTGCATTCGGATCCTTGTGAATTGTACCATGTCCAAGTTCGCCACTACAGATCAAAACAGCATTATCTCTTACATAGATATCACCGGTCACCTTCACATCACCTGTAATGCATAATACACCGGTTCCCTCAACAACTACATTTCCGTATATAATTCCATAATTGGATAAAAGTTCTACACATGCAAGTGATTTGACATGAAGCGCTGTGGTTCCCGGGGCATGAATATAGATATTGCCTCCAACAACAAGATCTCCTGCCTCAACGGTAATTGGTGCATCTGCTATAACACTAAAATCATTAACATCCATTTCGCCAATTGCCCCTGGCGGGAAATTCAGAATGATATCAGATGTAATGGTACTGGTATATCCCTCATCTGTTGTAGCTGTGACCTGCACTGCCTTCAATGTAATTGAATTAGCACTGACAATTGCTGTATTCTCTGTTTCCACTCCAGCAATATCCTTTTGCGCAGCACAGTTAATCGAAATACTTGCTTCCTGGCTGGCAACCTGAATTAAATTCTCCACATTACTGTAGGTATATACGGACTTTCCATTGGAATTAGTTGTAATACCTAACGCATTACTAACATTCGTTTTTGCGGTAGCTATATCAGCTGAATCAGCAGCAATTTCCTGCATCGTAGAAGAAAGATCATCCAATGCAAATTCTGCTGTATAAAACATATCCGTCGATGAATACCGTAATGCTTTTGATATGTAGTTCATATATGACATATACAATAGAGACGATGCCAGAATCAATATGAACGTTACTGCAATCAATACAGTAACCATTGCTGCACCTTTGTTATTTTTTAATGTTTTCATAAAGGACCTCCCATTCATACTATTTTCTAATACCGCCTTCCATTGTCATCAACAATGTCTCACCTCGCTGAGTTCTATTGGTCACTAAACCATCTGTTGCAAAAACAAACAGCTTTATATTATAAGCATAGAATGTATCATTCGCATTTTGTGCTGTCGGAAGAATTGATACAACAACATCATAATAGTAGCCATCTTTTGGTACATTCGTATAACATAAAAATGCACCCATATTCGCCGGATCAGAAAATCCGATTAGGCTGGTGGTCCCAAATGAGTTATTTAGACTATATTCAGAATATGCTTTTAATACTGCAAGTCTGCAAAAATCTCTACACATATCAAGAGAATTCTGACTCACCATCGATCTTGCAGGATAAGTCGTCCCAAGATAAGTAACTGAATTGGAACTGATCACTCCCATATTCGGCCACGTCACTGTAGAAAAATGTGCTTTATTATTATACCAATTATTCTGTATTGATGATAGCGCATAATTACCAGACAGATCAACGGTTTGAAGCTGTCCTAAGGATGCGTTAATATCAGAAAAGCCTTTATCGGAAAAGCCTTCCATAATCGTCTGCGCAACATCAGTCGCAATCATCACCTTACGCGCGTCCCGATTGATACGTGCAGATGTAATGAATGAATTCAGTACAGGTATGATGATGATTGCCAATAGTGCAATCGCCATCAGCAGTTCAATTAAGGAAAAGCCCTTATTATTCATTCTCTGCTTAAAACTTGTTTTCTGTTTCATAGTTTGCAACCTCTCTTTTCTGCATCAGACTCATAAAACAACTCTTGCCTCCCTTGTGAGGAGGCGCGAGTTATATATGAAATTTACTCTACGGGTTCACCTTCAATAGGATTACCGTTTTCATCCAAATAGGTAACGTCTTCAGGTAATAATTCGTCAATGAGAGTAACATCCTTCTCACCAAATACTCCAACTTCTTCATTACCACGTATGTCATTAGCATCAAGATCAGGCCAGATATCAACATCTTCCAGTTCTCTGTCTGCTCCTGTAATCGCATACTGAGCAATCTGCATCTCACCAGTGATATTACCAGTCTTCTCATCGAAATCCATTGTAATTCCAGAATACATAACCGGATCCGGATATTCGAGCAAGAACTCTATCATGTATTTGAATGACTCATAATCTACTGCAATGTAATTAACAAAAGATATATTAGTCAACGCTACATATCCTGTATCAGTATTCTCGTTAGAGATCTGTGACTCAACATTATCTACATATGCTACTGAATTAAACAGATAATGTCTTTCATTTAATAAGAAATTGGCTTCCTCACCACGTGGAATCACTGGATAAGTATCATATTCTGTATTTAATAAGAACATGGTAAAATTCTCCGGCTTAATATCTGCGGGGAATCCAGCAACAATAGTTTCAATATCCGCATTATATTTTGCTGTAGCCTTTTCATATAAATCTCTTTGATCATTTAACTGTGATAAGTAATCATATCTTGCCTGTAACTCTTGGTTCCCTGCTACTATGGACTCAGTAGTAATCTTTTGGTTCTTAATATACAAGGTATAAGGTAATATTGTGACAACCAAAATTAGTATAAAATAAATAATTTTACGGTCTCTATCTGATATACTCATTATTCAGCTCCTCCTTCCACCGGTGCGGCATCGCTTGAAACAACCGGTTGGTCAACGGATACGATACCGTCATTGATACTTACTTCATTATTGGACTCAGGATAACCAATATGACAAATCACGTCGAAAGTGGACTGAACCTGGAAATATAATGTATATTGTTTGTACTCATCTGGGATTGTCTCATCTGTATGGAATGTTATAA
>JAKQFQ010000118.1 GCA_029558315.1 Bacillota bacterium | reverse complement strand
AAAGTAATGGATTTGTTCTCCCTGGTTGGGAACCGGAACGAATGAATGAAATCGCTGCACTCTTTCAATTATATAAAACTGTAAATGAAGAGGCATTATTTGATAATTTGAAATATTTTCTGGAAAGAATCATGCCCGTTTGTGATAAGTATAATATTAATATGGCCATTCATCCGGATGATCCGGCATGGAGTGTATATGGATTGCCAAGAATCATTATAAATCAGGAGAATATCCTTAGAATGCTTCACATGGTCGACAACCCGCATAATGGGGTGACATTGTGTACAGGTTCATTTGGAACAAGTAGAAAGAATAATATTATCAAGTTAATTCATACTATTCAGGGCAGAATACATTTTGCACATGTAAGAAATATGAAATTCAACTCAGATGAAGATTTTGAAGAGACTGCTCATTATTCAGAAGATGGAGATTTCGACATGTATGCTATCATGAAAGCATTATATGATACACATTTCGATGGACCAATTCGACCGGATCATGGAAGAATGATTTGGGGAGAAAAGGCAATGCCCGGATATGGACTATATGACAGAGCATTAGGCTCCCAGTATCTATTAGGATTGTGGGAAGCTATCAAAAAGTCGCAGACGAATTAACTAAAGGATGCAGAGTGAAAATGATGAACAATATAATTAAACGATTGGAAGAATTTCAAGTGGTTCCGGTCATAGCAATGAAGGAACCAAATCAATCAAAGAAGCTGGCGCAGGCTCTGTGCGGCGGTGGCCTGGCATGTGCTGAGGTTACATTTCGTCACATAGGAGCAGATGATGTGATTCGAAAGATGAAAGAAGCATGTCCTGAAATGCTGATTGGAGCCGGAACAGTTGTAACGACCATGCAGGTCGATCAGGCGATAGAGGCAGGAGCAGAGTTTATTGTAAGCCCGGGATTTAATTCTTTGATTGTTCAGTATTGTATGGAGAAGAATATTCTGATTATTCCAGGGTGTGCAACACCAAGTGATATTGAAAAAGCAATGTCTTTTGGATTGCAATATGTTAAGTTCTTTCCGGCAGAAGCATTGGGTGGCACCAAGTTGTTAAAAGCTCTGATGGCACCGTATTCTTCAATGCGTTTTATGCCTACTGGTGGAATATCTTTGGACAATATAAAAGAGTATCTAAAACTTCCTAACGTCTTTGCCTGCGGTGGAAGCTTCATGGTTACAAAAGAAGACCTTTGTAATGAAAGATATGACGATATAAAACAGATGACTTATAAGACGGTTACATATCTTAATGAATTAAGAGAACCCAATAAAGTTGTATCAGAACATAAAAACAATAAAGAAGACAAGATGAAAATCATGAACAAAAAAAGGGTTGTAACCTTTGGTGAACTAATGCTTCGACTTGCCCCACAAGGCTATCTCAGATTCTGTCAGGCTGATTGCTTACAGGCAACATTTGGCGGAGGAGAAGCCAATGTAGCCGTTTCTCTTGCTGATTTTGGCATAGAATCAACTTATGTTACAAAATTACCGGAGCACGAACTGGGTCAGGCAGCATTGAATTCCTTAAGACATTATGGTGTTGATACATCGAGGATTGTTCGTGGTGGAGAGCGACTGGGTATTTATTATCTTGAAAAGGGCGCCAGTCAGAGACCGTCTAAAGTGATTTATGATAGAATGGGTTCCTCCATTGCAAAGTCTGCGCTGGATGATTTTGACTGGAATTCGATATTTGAAAATGTGGGATGGTTTCATTTTACAGGTATTACACCGGCTCTTTCTGACGAATTGGCGTCCATCTGTTTAAAAGCCTGCCAAACAGCACAGGAAAAGGGGTTGATCGTAAGCTGTGATTTGAATTATCGCAATAAATTATGGAGCAGAGAAAAGGCCTGCAGCGTTATGAGTGAACTATGTCAGTATGTTGATGTCTGCATAGCCAATGAAGAGGATGCCACGGATGTGTTTGGCATAAAAGCCTCAAATACTGAATTAACAGCAGGCAAGTTAGATCAGGAGAGTTACCTTTTTGTTGCAAAGGAACTAATTGAGAGATTCCATTTTAGTTATGTTGCAATTACCTTAAGAAAATCAATTAGTGCGAATGATAATAATTGGGCTGCAATGTTGTTTAATGGAAAAGATGCATTTTACAGCCGAGAATATCCGGTTCATATCGTTGACCGCGTAGGCGGCGGTGATTCTTTTGGCGCAGGCCTGATATATTCATTTCTGCAAAATGATACAGAACAAAATATTATAGAATTTGCCGTAGCAGCAAGCTGTCTGAAGCATTCAATTGAAGGTGACTACAATATGGTAAGCGTTGCCGAGGTATGGAAATTAGCCAATGGAGATGGATCAGGCAGAGTCTTGCGATAAGTTCATTATAATGATTTCTAAATAAGGAGGCTGCTAAAACAGTGCTGGAATTAACAAGAGAAGGAATCCTGAATAGAAAAGAATGGGAAGATTGTAACATCCTTCTTCCGCAATATGATATGATACAAATGAAGGAAAATACGTCGAAACAACCAATATGGCTTCATTTTGGAGCAGGTAATATTTTTCGTGGATTTATTGCGGGATTACAACAAAGATTATTGAACGATGGATTGCAGGAATGCGGAATCATAGCTACAGATACGTTTGATTTTGATCTGATAGACAAAATATATAAACCTCATGATAATCTTGTGCTTTCGGTAGGATTAAAGGCAGATGGCAACAATATTATGGAGGTTACTGGTTCCATTGCAGAAGCATTACCCGCAGACATGCGAAAAGAAGATACAAAAAAAAGATTAGTTGAAATTATGACCAATCCGTCGCTTCAGTTAGTCAGCTTTACAATTACGGAG
>JAKQFQ010000116.1 GCA_029558315.1 Bacillota bacterium | reverse complement strand
AAGGCATGTATTGAACAGATGGCAAAGCTCAAAGAAAGACTGGTAATCCGGTATGGGATTACACCATCATTGGTAAAGGCTGATCTTAAACATGTATACCCAGAAGTGTAAATGGAAAAGTAATCATGGAGACTGTAATCTCTATTCAAAAACTGGAAAAGATGATATTCTGAAAGTTTTAAACTGTACCCAAGCAGGTGTCTGCAAAGGTGACTGCCCGGTGAAAGAATGAAAGAAATTATAGATAGAGTAATCAGAATCCAGGGCGATACACTCTGCGAATTCCTTGGATATCCACGTGAAACAAAGATGGATATTAAATTGATTAAACAGATTGCCGATAGTAAACCTGGTGATATTATAACCATTGATGATCGTGAAATTACCATTACTATGCGTATGATTGGTGTAGCGGGAATTCTGGTGAACAAAATATGTTCATAGGCAAGATACCTTGCCCCAATCCCGATTACCATTTTCGTTTTTATTACAATGAAATGGCATGCAAAGATGCTATGGTTCTTCGGGTATATCAGAAATATCCGGATAACACCATCGTCCCAGGTATGATAGGAAAAGTGATCTTCAGATCAAAAGACAAGGTAATTGATAATGCCGAACGCCAGGCAGTTGATATGGCATTCATTTATAATCAATTGATTGCAGATGGACAATTTAATCTCGTAAACTACTTTAAAAATGAAATACTCAATTTTACTCGTTGATCCGCCCTGGTCATACCGGGATAAAGCCCAGTCTGGCAACCGGGGTGCAGAGTTCAAGTATCAATGTATGTCGGTCCCAGATCTCATGGAGATGAAGGATTACATAGATGAGATATCTGAAGACAATGCAGTCATGTTCATGTGGACCACTGCTCCGATGTTTCCTGTAGCCATATCATTAATGGCACACTGGAAATTCGATTACAAAACCGTTGCATTTACATGGATTAAAAAGACAGTTAATAATAAGTTATTCTGGGGAATGGGCAATTACACAAGGTCCAATCCAGAATATGTAATTCTGGGTGTGCGTGGAAAGGGTCTCAAACGGACATCTGCATCAGTGCATAGTGTAATCGAATCTGAAATAAGGGAACATTCACGTAAACCAGATGAGGTCAGATTACGAATAAATAAACTCTATGAAGGTTATACAGGCATAGAACTCTTCGCTCGGCAGAGAACACCAGGTTGGGACGTGCATGGTCTCGAAACATATAAATTTATATGCGCAGATAGCGTATATTGATGTGCAGCAAGCATGGCTTGCTAGTAAGTATGTGCTTCGAGAATCAGTG
>JAKQFQ010000103.1 GCA_029558315.1 Bacillota bacterium | reverse complement strand
CTGATATATTTGAAGAATCCTTAGGAACAGATATTAACAAAAAAGATACTGATGGCGACGGCCTTTCTGACTACGAAGAATATTACATAACAGGAACTGATCCTCTCAAAATAGACACAGACGGAAACGGCACTTCAGATGCAGACGAAGATACTGACAGTGACGGATTGACAAATGCTGCTGAAATCCAGCTTGGAACACAGTCATATGAAGCAGATTCAGATTATGACGGTTTAAATGACGGAGATGAAGTAAACAAATACAAAACAGATCCACTGAAATATGATACTGATGAAGATGGTTTATCTGACGGCGATGAAATAAAGATAAATCTTAATCCTAATTCAGCATCAACAAATGGTGTGCCAGACAACGAATACTGCATTGAGCAGACAATTTCAGCTGACAGTGAAGCTCTTTCAGAAATTAACACAGAAACAAATCCATATGATATGTCATTGGAAATAGATGCGGCTGGTCCTGTGGCGTCAAATATAATTGTTAAAAAAAGCAGCTATTCAGCTGCAATGTCAAATGATGCTATTCTTGGAATTTGCCCTGAGCTTGTTTATGACAGTGACTGTAAGGTTGAAAACGTAAAACTGAAATTCAAGCTTGATGAGCAATATATTCCTAATGAAGGAAGCCTTTATGCTGCATCAAATCCTGAACTTGCAGGTATAAAAAGATACAACGTGTTCAAGTATTTTGAAGACGAAAATATTCTTCTGCCTGTAGTAACTGAATTTGATGTTGCAAATAACACCCTTTATTCTGAGGTTGACGAGCTTGGCTCTTACTGTGTCATGGATATGGAAAAATGGCTCAAAAGCCTTGGTATTGAGCCAGACGCTGAAATAGAATCTTTGTCTGTTGAAGAATCACAGGCTCAGAGCATTTCTGCAGAGGATTATCAGTGTTTTACAGTTGACGAATCTGGAGCTTTGGGAGATGATGTTCCAAGTTCAAAAGAAGCTGTTAATGTTGTGTTTATAGTTGATACCAG
>JAKQFQ010000099.1 GCA_029558315.1 Bacillota bacterium | reverse complement strand
CACTGCAACAAATGAAGTGTTAAATGTACAATCAGGATTGCTCGGCACATTAAAAGACTGGAACTAATCTAAACAAATATATCTAACCTGAAAGGGGGACTTTAAAATGGGTCCCCCTTTCCAATTTTAATCGGCTCCCTTTAAAGAAGTCACTAGTTCCACAATTTCTGAAATCATCATCGCTGTAGCCCCCCATATCACTACATCCTCCAATTGAAAACAAGATGCTTCTACGGGAATTCCCTGCGAGCTCATAAAGCTGCCCGTACGCAAATTCCCTGCATCTGTTAAGTGATCAAGAGCAGGAGTAAATACTCTTTGAACCTCTGAGGGATTAATATTAAAAACAGGATCCTGCTGAAGGTATCCAAGAAACGGTTGCACTAAAAATCCACTGGGTGGGATATAGAGTGATGTGAGTGGTCCCATCAACTTTACCTCTTGCGGCGCGATACCCAATTCTTCGAAAGATTCACGCAGTGCCGTATCAGACAACGCTTCACCGGGTTCCTGCTTTCCACCGGGAAAACTGATCTGATTTGCATGCACATCTCCCCCTCCTGCTCTTTCCATTAAAATTATCCGTGGGGAGCCATTCTCTTTATCCGGAAAAATCAATGCCAGTACCGCGGCTGTCTTATATGACTTCACCTCAGAAAGATAATCCTTCACTGACTTCCGATGCATCGGCGCCATCTTTCTGTGTGCATCCATTCCGGGAAGAGAAGAAAGTAAACGCGAAGACAATGAAGTAATAAATTCCGAATAGCTTTTATGCATTGTCATTTCCTATTGTTGCACATGCACTTCTTCTTCCTTTTGTTCTCCAATCTGCTGTCTCCACATTGCATAATACAAGCCTTTGGCATCAAGGAGCTCACCATGCTGACCGGATTCTGTAATCTTACCTTTCTCCAGTACATAAATCACATCCGCATGCATGACAGTTGACAAACGGTGTGCAATTAAAATGGTGATATGATTTCTGTCAGATGAAATACTGCGAATCGTTTCTGCAATTTCTTCTTCTGTCAATGAATCCAAGGCGGATGTAGCTTCGTCAAATACCAACAGTGAAGGTTTTCGCAAGAGTGCTCTTGCAATAGACAAGCGCTGTTTTTCTCCGCCGGAAACTTTAACGCCCCC
>JAKQFQ010000042.1 GCA_029558315.1 Bacillota bacterium | reverse complement strand
CTTCATTTTCCCAAGGTTTTCTATCCTGCCAACATGTAAAGCCTTGGTTTTCTAAAATTTCACAGAAATCTGATGGTAGGGCTTTATTGCTGAATCCATAATGTTCATCGGACTTGTAGTAGTCGATAATGTCGTCAATGAAATTTTCTCAACAATTACGACAAACAATCTCACAGTCAGAAGTCCACACGTATGAGGGTTCCCAACAATAGGAATCTGGAGAACTTCTGACTGCTTTGTAGCAGTCAGAGCAAGCCATCCATTCATCTTCCCACTGAAGTTGAGCGGCACCTTTCTTTTCGAGGTACTCTACCAATTTTGCGAGATTTGCCATTTTCTTGCGTCTCAAACCTGAATCAGTCAATATATCTGTTCTGCCTTCGTACTTATGGTCGAACCTATTCCAATACTTAGAGGGTCCATTCCAGTCTGCAGCAACAACTGGAATGTCGTCATATCCAGCTTCGCTGCAACCTGAATAATATGTCAGATCAAGACCTTCTCTATCTGCATAGTCCAAGATTTTTTGGATTTTCTCGTTATCGGAAACTGATCTTTCTTTCGTATAATGGACAAGTTGATCCAATCCTACCTGTCCAATTACTCCTTCTGGCAGTTCTTCGATTTCACATTTCTTGTGAATAATCATTTTTTCTCTCCTTTCATAAAATTTTCGATTTGTCTTTCAAGTCTCCATATAAACATTTGTCTTTTAGCCGTTATAGAAATCCTCCTTCATTCTTTCTCTACCTTCGAATTGAAAAGGTAGATCCTGTTTATTTACAGGTCCATGTAAACACCAAACTTGTTTTCCATTGTGTATTGTCCTCTTACACCAATATAATTCTCCGTTATGTTCAATTAATCTTTCATATCCTAATCTTGGCAATGTCTGGCAATATTGTTTACAAAGTAATATTGCCGATTCTCTAGATATGGCATAATGGTTATTATCCAGATATTTCATGTTAACTTTCATAGCTTCCTCCTATTTCAATCGAATGGAAACATAATAATATATTTCGTTCTCTTCCTCTTTCGCATAACGAGCTGGAACTTTGTCTTTTTTGTTAATTCCTTTTGGTCTTTTTGGAAGACAATCTCCGTCATATTCACCAGACGAATAGACCTGTTCTCGTGCATCCTCATACGCTTCCTTGGCATTATAC
>JAKQFQ010000522.1 GCA_029558315.1 Bacillota bacterium | reverse complement strand
GTATGTGGATAGGATGATAGTAGGGGAAGCACATGACTTGATTGCAGAGAATTACAATCACTGGTTACATGCTCAGGTTCAAAAACGTATGATAAGGACATTGAATGACTCGGATACACCAACTATCCGTGCCTATTTATCGGACAGATACAGACAATTGGATAATTGGGATTTGTTGCAAGCCATACTACCCACAGTGGAAGAGAAAGAGCTTGTTATCCGTTCCTGTGAACTGACTGAAACAAAACTTTATCTAAAAGCCACATGGCCTGAACTGCGAATGGATGTCAAGGTGGGGGATACGGTAGAAGCTGGTGTAGTCATTAGTAACAGTGAAATTGGAGACGGCTCAGTACAAGTAAAGCCACTTATTTACAGATTAGTCTGTACCAATGGAATGATAAGCCAAGCATCTATCCGAAAGTATCATATTGGACGTAGGCTCAGTAATGGTACAGAAAGTATTGAGCATTTGCTATCCGATGAAACCAAAGATGCAGATGACAAAGCCTTTTGGTTAAAAGTACGGGATGTTGTATCAGCTTCTCTTGATGAGAGGTTCTTTAATGAGCAAGTCCAACAATTGCAATTAGCAGCAGGGATGCCCATTAAGAAGAATGTGGAAGAAGTGGTTGAGGTCACTCGGAAATGGTATGGATTATCAGAGCAGACCAAGAGCCACATGCTAGAAAATATAATCAGGAGTGGCGAATACACTAAATATGGATTGGCTAATTGCATTAGTGCTACAGCTAATACCACTAAGGATTATGAACTGGCTACTACCTTGGAGACTATCTCTGGTAAAATTATAGAGATGCCTACACCGGAATGGACTTCTCTGGCTGCTTAGATACACATAACTTAATATTAAATTTATAAGGAGGATTCAAAAATGAACAGACCATATATATTAGATCGTAAGACAAACAAGGATGACAATCAGAGAATCAGTGAAGAGCAACGTGAAATTATTAGAAAAGCGGTAGCTTCTGATTTAACTCAGGATGAGTTTGACCATTTCATCCACATGTGTGAGAAAACTGGTTTAGACCCTCTATCTCGCCAAATATTTGCTATCAAACGTAACCGTAAGCGTGGAAATCAGTGGGTGTCAGAGATGACAGTACAGACAGGAATTGATGGTTTTCGGCTTATAGCTTCCAGAACTAACTCATGCGCAGGAATTACTGAACCCCAATTTGAGTATGAAGGTAATCAGAAAAAAATACCGTCCATCTGTCGTATAACCGTATATAGATTGATCTTAGGAAAGCCCTGTGCTTTTACAGCTGTGACACATTGGTCTGAGTATTATCCAGGTTCCAATGGCTCTGGATTTTTCTGGGATAAAATGCCTCATGCGATGCTTAGCAAATGCACAGAAGCAGTTGCCTTAAGAAAAGCATTCCCAGCAGAATTGAG
>JAKQFQ010000024.1 GCA_029558315.1 Bacillota bacterium | reverse complement strand
TCAAAAAAGAATAGATGAAATTGACAGCTATGTTAGTGAATATTCTGTAAGAGAAAGAATGGAATCGGCACTGTCGAAGATTGCTCTCGATATGACAGAATGGGCAATTGCACTCGATATGGAGTATGCAGGTTCCCCGTATAGGCTTGATGCTGGGAAGGCGACCGTGGTTGCGGATCGGGACCGCCCAGTAGCTCTTCGCGATATGGGAAGTGCAGCTAACTGGCTGGGAGCCCATCTAATTACAATCTTTGGACTTCAAAAATATTTCATAAGTAACCATAGACCAGTGCCTGGATTTATCTTTCTTGATCAACCCTCACAAGTATATTTTCCCGAAAGCAAGGAATCTATGGATGATGAGGATATCAAGGCGGTTACAAAGATTTATGATTTTATCGAGCAGAGAGTGCAGGAAGCACAGGGAAAGTTACAGGTCATTGTAGTTGACCATGCAAGCCTTGATACCGACAATTTCCGGAAAGATGTGATTGAGGACTGGCGAGGGCGGGACAAAAATCTTGTGCCCACTAGTTGGTATGAAGAAAATTAGATTGAAACCGATATTGTTGCTAGGTGAATGCAATTTGCGGAGCTTAGTGGCTATTTGGTACTTGTGAGTGACCGCATTTATTCCGCGGGGATATTTACATGATATTCCTTCTCTCATGACAATGGGGTAAAGCGACAAGACCTTAAAATTAAGCTATTGTCATAGGCAAAAAGAATATCATGAGTTACTCACATCAATCTGGCAGGTGATGCATATACAAACTCAGGATATTTGCTGGTGGCCTCATTTGACGGATGAACGATGACTTTTAGTTGAATAAATAATTTGAAAAACAATTTAAAAGATACTGCAAGTCTTATAAATGTGTGGCTTTCAGCTAATATAAGAGGAGGTAACAATATGAGAATGCGAACGACAGGTATTAATATTCCGTTTGGGGGCATTTCATGGGAATATACTGAAACAGAAAAACAGGCAATTCAAAAGCTATTCTTTTTTCTTGAATCAAAAAGGCTTTTAACGAACCCGATTGAAATGGAAATTAAGCAGTGGTGCATTGAATCTGCTCTTGAAATCAAGCGTAGGTTGGTAGATATACTCTCTGAATGTGATTTTTCTAAGGACACAATCAGCTGCATTCACTTAATGATTGATGCTTGTAATGACTTTTTAGATAGATTGGACACTGTGCAAGAAACAGGAATAATCTATAAAAATGAAAAGGGCGACTGGGCAAATAGTGCATTTTCGTTTGCTATGAAGCAATTTATAGCAACGCAGTAAAATAATGCACTCGTTCTTTCTTTGACAATCGCAGTATAATAGAGCCAAAGAAGGTGCATGATATGTTACATAATGAAGCAAGAAATCTGCTCATTAAAGATTATCTCAGAACGCATGATGCCTACGAAGTAGCAAGGAATTTCTCTGTAAATCATACTACGGTCTACCGGCTTGTCAAACGGTATAAGCAGGAGGGAAATGTAAACACAAGAACATATCTCCGCGGACGCAAGCACTCTTTGTCTGAGGACGATTTAAAAAGAATCAAAAATCTGGTCGATCAAAAGCCTGATATAACGCTCCATGAGATTATTGATCAACTGCATCTGAAGGTAAGCAGCGAAACCGTCCGGCAAGCACTAATTCAGCTTGGATACACCCGGAAGAAAAAGACTCTTCATGCTTCAGAACAGGATCGTCCCCGATGTGCAGCGGAAGCGCGGCCAGTGGAGAGACACTATATCTGGCATCGATCCAAATCATCTGGTATTTCTTGATGAGAGCGGCGTAAATCTTGATATGACGAGATTATATGCCAGAGGGCCTCATAATCAGCGGGTTACAGACCACGTTCCGCTGAATACACCCACGACAACAACAGTTCTCTCGTCCATTAGGATAAAAAAAGATCTGAAATACACAGTCTATCAGGGTGGAACAACTGCTGCCGAATTTAAGAACTACCTAGAGAAGATACTGATTCCGTCTATCGCTCCCGGAGATGTTGTTGTCATGGACAACATGCGCTCTCATCATGCCGGAGTTGTTACAGAGCTTCTCAAAAAGAAGAATGTAAACTATCTGTACTTGCCTCCATATAGTCCTGATCTTAACCCGATTGAAAAGCTCTGGTCAAAAATGAAGAGCTCTCTTCGAAAAGCTAAGATCAGAACAGAGGATGCATTGCTGGACGGCATTCAGACAGCTTTACGCGAAATCACTCCACAGGATTGTAAGGGATGGTATCGCTTTTGTGGCTATGTGCAGTAATTTACTGAAATGCTATAGTCAGGGAGATCCAGATGAAAGAGGTTATGACAACAGATCAGAATATATCTGACAGTGCTGCATATGAAGATCTTGTATCAAACATTGGCAAGGCATTTGAATCCGGTAGGGACAAAGCGGTCTCACTTGTTAATCATGAGGTGGTTCGCACCAACTGGGAGATAGGTAGGTATATCGTCAAATATGAGCAGGCCGGGAATGAAAAGGCGGAATATGGATCCGTAACTTTAAAGAAATTGTCACGAGACTTGACAGACCGTTATGGCAAGGGCTTTAGGATGACTGAGCGGGAATCCTCGGCCATTCAATGACCCTAGCCCCAATGCTGCGCATTGGGACAATAGATGAAAGCGCCCAGACGTGCCTGAGTCTCCTTACTCTGTGGTGACTCAAATGTTGCGATATTTATTGCATAAAGTCTCCATATATGCCATACTGTGTGTATGAAGAAAGATAACCTCGTACATGGCCGTACCACGGTCTACAACATCAATTATCATATCGTCTGGTCGGTCAAATACCGCAAAAAAGTCATCACGCCCGAAGTGGAGGCTTATATGCGGGAACTTGTCCATCAGATTGCTGCAGACAAGGGGTTCAAGATTGATGAGTTTGAATCCGGTCTTGGCGACCAT
>JAKQFQ010000467.1 GCA_029558315.1 Bacillota bacterium | reverse complement strand
GCAAATAACCTTCAACACAGTCAAAACAATTTCCTAAGTCAATCCAATTCTGCTCTGAATTGCATATTTGTTCCTGTAATTTTTTGTTGTCTGCTTCACATTCAACGATTCTTTTCTCATCTTTAATACAGTTTACACATCTAAATCCCATACTTGACTGTTCATCGCTTTCTACACTATTTGGAGAATGAGCATCTCTAACAGATGCTCTAACTTCATCAGGACTATCCACAAGACCTCTCAAAACCTTTTGATCTCCTTCATTGGGTCCTTTGGGATTTTCTTTTGGAGATGCAGAATAATATTCTTCATCATACCAGTCGTTTACCCATTCAGCCACATTTCCTGCCATATCAAATAATCCATAAGGACTTTGCCCTTTTTCATAACTTCCTACGGGCATTGTTTTAAATTCATCCTTTTCATCGTCCCATCCAATATAACTACTATCAGGCTCCACATTACCCCAAGGGTATTTTCTGCCATCAGTGCCACGAGCCGCTTTTTCCCATTCAGCTTCTGTCGGAAGCCGCTTTCCTATCCAGTCACAATAAGCTTTAGCACCATGCCAGCTAACACAATTCATTGGATAATTTGACCTTCCTTCAATTCCAAAATTACACAAACATTTTACTTTTATAACTCCTCCGCCTTCTTTTAAAACAATTGGCTCATCATGGCATTCTTCTTCGGCTTCTTCATAGTGAAGTTTCTCTGCATCATTATTGTTGCAAGCACCTTTATCAACACATTCTTGATACTGAGCAACCGTCACTTCATATTTATCTATTTTGTATCCAGAAAGTGTCACTTCATGATAAGGATACTCATCGCTGTTACATTCATTATCAACAGATTCATTACATCCCATCATAAATGTGCCGGCAGGAATACTGCAACTTACATCTGTACAATCAACATCTCCTGTATCTCCTGTATCTCCTGAATCGCCTGTATCGCCTGTATCGCCTGTGTCTCCTGAATTTCCGGTGTTCCCACTATTGCCAGTATTTCCGGTGTCGCCATTATCAGCATCCGTCTGTTCATCATTATCGGAATTGCTAATATCGTCATTAATATCAGCTTCATTGTCATTTTTTGTGCTGCTTTCTCCGCATGATACGATCGACACGACCGTTATAAGCATAATTGCGATCATTGTTATTGAGTTTTTCATTGATTCCCCTTGAGTTTTAAAGTTACTGAAGGCACCGAGATCATTATA
>JAKQFQ010000459.1 GCA_029558315.1 Bacillota bacterium | reverse complement strand
TCTTCAATGGAAGGAGCAGATGTTTTGGGTGTCAGCTTGCTCATGTTAGACCATTGGTAGATTTCATCGCAGGTAAGTCCTCTTCCGTCTTCGTACTCTTTATCCCCCAGAAGAATATGGAGCGGAAGGATGGAGATGTGATATCGAGTAATCAATTCCTGCGATAAGTCACAGGTACTGTCAGATATAATTTGAATCATAGAAAACCCCTTTCATAATATGAATGTGATTTCTATTCTAATCTTTTTTAATGGAAAAATAAAGCATAATAAAAGTATGTTTGGCTTGCTGCTATAGTTCATAGACGAATACAGGTACGTTCGTTCTTGATTTTTTATGTTGGAACAGTATAATAAAGTTATACAAATCATACTAATTATACAAAATGGGAGGAGGCACATCATGAGCAAAGAGAAAGAGAAAGGCAAATATGCCTGGACTGTAAAAATTGGTGAGAAGGGACAGTTTGTAATTCCGAAGGAGGCGCGTGATATGTTTGGCTTCAAGCCTGGGGATACGATTATCATACTTGCTGATAAAAAGCGTGGAATTGCGATACCGCCTAGAAATATAATTGCAGAATTGGCAAGTAAAATCTTCGACACACCACCTGAGCAGGCTAAAGAAGAGTAACTTAGGTAATCAGGTTGGAACAGGAGGTAACAAATGAGAAAAAATTATTTGGATCATATACGTTGGATTACCATTATTTTGGTTGTGATATTTCATATTTATTTTTACTATAATAATATAGATTTGGATACAAAAGCGATGTTTGCAGGTGCACCGGCATATGATGGGACCAAGACCTTTGCCGGATTGTATCAGTATCTTGTGTATCCCTGGTTTATGATTCTATTATTTGTGGTAGCCGGAATCAGTGCGAGAATTGCGCTGAAGACTAAGACGAATAAGGAATTCATGAGAGCCAGAGTGGACAAGGTTCTTGTGCCGTCCACATTAGGAATTCTGGCATTTGGATGGATTGGCGGATATATTATTTATATTAGTCAGGCCAAGGTTAATTCGCCGGAACCAATCCCCAAGGTAGTAGGTGTCTTTATCACTTTGTTTAGCGGGACAGGCGCATTGTGGTTCTGTCAGGTGTTGTTTGTCGCTGTCTTGGTATTGATGTTACTTCGCTTATGTATTAACAGAGGAAGGCGAAATGATGACTCGGCCTGTCAGTGGTTTGAGAAGATACTTCATTCTCCAATTGCATTTACGCTTGGAATGATTATACTGTACTTGCTATATTGGGGATGTTCCAACATTCTCAATATGCCGGTAGTAACCTCCTATCGTATGGGAATCTATACGGTTGCATTCCTTTCCGGTTTCTATATTTTCTCCAACGATTCGCTAATCGATAAGCTAAAGAAAGCAGTACCGGTTACATTTCTGTTAGCAGTAGCCAGTGGCATTTTCTACATATGGAGGTGCTATGGTAAGGCATATACCAAGATTACAGTGTTAGAGAGATGGGACCTGAATCTGTATGCATTTATTATGGTGCTGTTGATTTTGGGAGCAGGTGCCAGATGGGCGAATGGGAGCAACCGGTTTACACAATATATGTGCAAATGCTGCTTTGGTATCTATGTATTTCACATTCCTGTGCTGCTGGTGACCAACTACTTGCTGAGCAAAGTGAGTCTGCCCTTGACAGCAGTCTATTGGATTGAACTGATCAGTGCGTTGGTTTGTTCCCTGATTCTTTATGAGATAATCAGACGGATTCCGATTCTTAGATACTGGATTCTGGGAATCAGATCAAAGAAGAGAATAAAGGACAAAAAGACTGTATAGGTCAGATTATAGTTGTAAATGAATGAGAAACGAGCAACCGGTGTACAAGGATGAAACTGTATGCCGGTTGTTACATTATAAGGGATATATTGTGGTACACAGGTTGTTTTTTGCAAAATTATGCGGTATTATTAGCGAAGTTAAGTGAAATTGAAACATAGGAGATTCCATATGAAAAATCGACATTTTGGGCAAAGCATTGTCTGCGCTGCAAGAGGTATTGTTCAGGGTTTTCGTTCTGAACGAAATTTTAAGATTTATTGTTTGCTGGTATCGATTTTTCTGATTTTCAATATTTTGTTATCAGTCGGTGTATATGATTACATTATTTTAATTGTGCTGACAGGAAATGCTTTTGCACTGGAATATGTAAACACTGCCATAGAACGTGTGGTAGATCGATTTGGCAAAGGAATAGATGTAGATTGTAAATTCATCAAGGATGTGGCGGCGGGAGCTGTCCTGGTTAGTGGAATAGTATTCTTTTTGGTAGAAGGAATCATATTGATTCCAAGATTGGTGGAAAGACTATTATGATATTGCAGATTCTGATTCGGATGTATATCACTATGATGCCGGTTATTCTGGCAGGAATATTGAACATGATTTGGGTTAAGACCCCATTTGTGCGAAAGCACCACATTCCGATGGATCGGGGGATTCTGTTAAGGGATCATAGGAGATTGTTGGGAGATAATAAGACCTGGCTTGGCTTTTTTGGAATGGTGGTTGCCGGGATGATTGCACAGACGGCCTGGGGCGCTGTCTGTAAATATGCATTTCCGAATCTTTCTTATCTATATTACTATCATGATAATACAGTGGGATTCAATCTTTTGGTTGGAGCCATACTTGGGCTAACCTATATGGTATTTGAATTACCCAACAGTTTTATCAAGAGAAGGATTGGGATTCCGGATGGAAAGACTGTGAAGGGAAACAGAGGAGTTCTGTTCTTTGTAATAGATCAGATTGATTCCCTGATTGGGGATGCAATTGTATTTACTTTTCTATATCCCATGCCGGTTTGGCAGTTTTTTGCTTATCTTGTTCTTGGTGCGGGAACACATATTATAGTGAATTTAATTTTATACAAATTACATATCAGAAAGAATCTGTGAGGATAAAATCATGATTGGAGAGTTTAATCGTTCGGTCCTACTGACTTATTTGGGCGCATGCTGCTCTGTTATTGGAATGGGTCTGTGCATGCTGGGAAGTTTGAAATATGCTGTGGTCTGTATGATCGTGGCTGGAATTTGTGATCTGTTTGATGGTGTCATTGCCAGAAAATGTAAACGGGGTGAGGCTGCACAACAATTTGGCATTCAGATTGATTCCCTTACGGATATGATTTCATTTGTTGCATTTCCGGTTGTTATGGGGATGCGCATGATGCAGACTCTTGGATGGGGCGCATGGATTGTACTGTCATTATATACTTTAGCAGGGATTATTCGTTTGGCCTGGTATAATGTTCATACTGCTTCGGAACAATCCGTTCACTATTTTGCGGGACTTCCGGTCACCTATATTGCATTGATTCTGCCGGTGTGCTATCTCTTTTGGGGGTATATGTCAGAACCTGCTTTTGGTGTTATGACAGGAGGTGTCTTTCTTGTCGTAGCTTTGCTTTTTGTCCTGAAGGTGAAGATCTGTAAGCCACGTGGAATCTGGTATGCAGTCTTTGGTCTTCTTGCAGTTGCGCTGATTGTGTTATCAATATGGATAGGTGTATAAATGCAGATTTGGAATAGAGATCAACAATGTTTTGAACAGGAACAGGAGTATGGACTGAAGAAGCTACATTTTCTGTATGGAACGATCCCTGGAAGGATGATGCTTAAAACATTTGTATGCAGGCGATGGTTCTCCGAACTGCTTGCAAGAAAACAAAGAAGCAGAAGCTCTGTCAATAGGATAGAACCCTTTGTAAAGAAGTATCATATTGACCTTTCGGAATATAACAGGCAGCAGTTTCAATCCTTTGATGACTTCTTTACGAGGCAGAGAAGATATCATACTAAGGCACCGCTATCTGCACTCATTGCAATTGCTGATGCAAGATTATCCTGTTATGAGATCTGTGAGAATCTTACGCTCAATATAAAGAACAGTGTCTATTCACTGGAAGAACTGACTGGAATCCGTTCTGTTGCAGAACAATATGCCAAAGGATACTGCCTGATCTATCGACTGGCAGTTCAAGACTATCATCGATATGTATTTGGAGATTGTGGGTGTGTTAAGAGCGTAAAGGAAATTGATGGAGTTTTGCATACAATTCGACCAATTGCCCGGCAATATCGCGTGTTTTGCACCAATCACAGAATTTGTTCAGAACTATCAACAAAACATTTTGGGGAAGTATTACAGATAGAGGTGGGAGCGTTAACGGTAGGTAAGATTAACAATATCCCGACACAACATTTTGAACGCTTACAGGAAAAAGGTTATTTTAGCTATGGCGGCTCAACGATTATCCAGCTTTTTCAAAAGGATCGTATTGTAATTGAGGAAGATATTTTAAGAAGAAACCAAGAAGGTTATGAAGTTAAAGTCAAAATCGGAGATACGATTGGCAGTGTGAAAGGGAGAAAAGAATGTTAAAGAGACTACATATTTATTTTAAGGAAATGTATCCTATTCTACCGAGATTGATTCTTGGAATGATTATTTTCGGAGAGATTTATTTTATTGTATTACTTAATTACGGACAAGAGACATTTTCGCTTGGAATTCAGGAAATAATCGGCGGTTTTACGGTATTTAGTTTTCTGTGTTGGCTTCGAATTGCAGATGACTTCAAAGATTATGAGTTAGACTTAAGATTATTTGCTTCCAGACCATTACCATCCGGACGCGTGAAGAAGAAGGACCTTAAAATCTTTGTTGTATGCTTAATTACGGTAACCGTTATTCTGAATGTTGTTTTTATGAATAATATCTGGTTCTTTCTTTTCTTATATGTTTATGGCACGTTGATGTCACTGTGGTTCTTTAGCAAGAAGAAAATTCAGAAGAGCCTGCCGCTTGCACTGGTTACACATAATCCGGTACAGATGATTATGAATGTCTATATTATATCGTTTACCTGTATTAAGTATCAGTTAAACGGATTTTCGTGGATTACCTTTCTTGCCGCCTGGACACTTTATTTCCCGGCACTGATCTGGGAGGTATCCAGAAAAATCAGAGCACCGAAGGATGAAACAGAGTATGTGACTTATTCCAAATTGTTTGGTTACAAAAAGGTAACCAGATTTGTTCTGATTCTGACCTTGGTTGATATTGCGACCAATGTTGCGCTTGTATGGAATCTGAATAAAATCTCAGTAGCTGCGCTGCTAATCAATGTGGCATGGATGACCTGGAAATTTATTCAATATATGAAAGACCCAACACAATTTAAAATCGTGACAAAGGTAGAACGTTATACTTATATTCAGGAAAGCATGATGCTGCTGACAGTAGTCGGCTACTTAATCTTTGGAAAAATCTAGTCCGAAAGGGCAGGAAATGATATGGCAAATGATGAAACAGTAACACGACAGAACATTGGTACAAAAGCAAAGAATTTATTCTTTTTAAGGGAAAAGGGATTTCTGGTTCCTTTTCTTTTCTGTGTCAGTGAGGAAGAACAATGGACCAGGGAACAGCTTAATGAAAAGATGGGCGATTGGGGCAGGGAGAGCTTATTGGCAATTCGTTCCTCAACCAATGTAGAAGATGGCACTCATTGTTCCTTCGCCGGACAATTTGATACTTATCTTAATGTCAAATGGGAAGAGACTTATGAGCGGGTGCAGGAGCTTCTGAATCAGAAAACTACACCCGGAATGCAACAATACTGCAGGCAGAATGGAATTGATCCCGATACAATTCAAATGACTGTAATTATACAGAAGATGGTGGAATCGGAATTGTCCGGAGTTATGTTCACAGCGAATCCGCAGGGGTTACTCAATGAATCTGTTATTGTTGTTGGAAAAGGAAACGGTAATCTGGTAGTAGAAGATAAGGTAGATACCACGACGTATTACTACAACAATACAGATGCAATCTACTATTATGAAGCAACGGGAGAATCCCCCAAGTTAACCAGACAACAACTGGAAGAATTGATTGTTCTTGGCAACAGGATTCGAGAAAGTCTGGGCTATGAATGTGATATCGAATATGCAATAGCAAAGGAACAGATTTTTGTTCTGCAGGCCAGACCAATTACCACAATTACACAAGCTGATAATCCCATTGTTCTGGATAACAGTAATATTGTGGAGAGCTACCCGGACATTACCCTGCCATTGACGCAGAGCTTTATTCGTGAAGTCTATTATCAGATTTTTCGTTCGCTTGTGAATCGATTGACTAAAAATGATCCTGTAGTGGAATCAATGGATGAGATTCTTCGAAATATGGTGGATGTTGCCAATGGACGAGTGTATTATAGAATCAGTAACTGGTATGATGTTATCCTGCTGCTGCCTTTTCGGAAAAAGATTATTCCGGTATGGCAGGAAATGTTAGGAGTTCAGACCAAAACAGTCAGTACTTCCTTGAAGAAGCCGATTTGTTGGCAGACAAGGTGGAAGGTCACATTGTCTTTTTTTGAATTACTGCGGACCTGCCCTAAGAAAATGACAGAACTGGATCACTATTTCCTTGAGATTTTAGAATTCTATTCTACACTGAAATTAAAGGACATGAAGAATGAAGAACTCCTTACGTGTTATCAGAAGCTGATGGATATGGTCATGAAACAATGGGACATTACGCTTGTCAATGACATGTATTCCTTTCTCTATACAGCACTATTAAAGAAATGTCTAAAAGGAAAAATGCAAGATTACGAAGAAGCGACCAGACAATATATTTCGCAGATCGCGGATATAGAAAGCCTGCAGCCGATCAAGGAAATCTATGCCCTTGCCCAAAGGGCTAAGAACGAAAAAATGCTTGAGTCACTGCAGCTTTTGGTCACCAATGAGGACTACAGAAGATTTCAGGAGAAAAACCCCTGTGACTTCATTAACGAAGTAGAACACTATATTGAAACATACGGAGATCGTAATATCGAAGAACTGAAGCTGGAGAGTATGACATTTCGGACAGATCCGATTCTACTGATTCGAAGAATTCTTCAATACGCAGAAGGAAGTCAGGAATATCAAGGCGTTGATAACAGTCATAAACGAACCGAATTAAAAGGACTATCCGGAAAAATAGCAAGGAAAGCAGCACTGGGAATTCGTAATCGGGAAAAATCCAGGATGAATCGAGGAAGACTGTATGGTATGATGCGCTCTTTGATGCTGCAGCTGGGAAGCAATCTGGCGCAAGAACACATTCTGTCAGAGCAGCGAGATATTTTCTGGCTGTATGAAACAGAAATACGGCGTGCCATTGCCGGAGAAACAATGGATTGCCAGACAATAATAAAAAACCGTAAACAGCAATACAGAATGTATCGGGAACTACCGGCATATTCAAGACTGATTTTTGCTAATCAGGTAATCGATAAGAATCCATTGAGTATTTATGAAATGACATTTGATGAAGCAAAGGAGAGCTATAAAGGCGTTGCCTGTTCCGGCGGAGTTGTTGAAGGAGAAGTCATGGTCATTGAGCAGCCAAGTCTGATGCTGAATACACAAGGTAAGATTCTGGTTACGAAGATGACTGATCCCGGATGGGTGTTTCTGATTGCACAGGCCTTAGGTGTGATTGCGGAGAAGGGCTCCCTGCTCTCCCATACAGCAATTATTTCGAGAGAACTTGGAAAGACAGCAGTGGTAAATGTTAAGAATATTACAAGATTACTACATAATGGGGATTATGTCAGAGTAGATGGAAATCTTGGTGAGATAACGATTGTAAAGAAAAAAGGAGAGACAAATGAAAAGTATTCATGAGTATTTGACAGATGATTATAACAAGTGGGGTGAGTGCCCATATATCAGTACCTGGGATGGGAGTGCCTATCAGTCTGTGAGCTTTCGCCAGACAATAGAAGATGTATGGAATCTTGCAAAAGGAATGAAAAAGGCGGGACTGCAGAATCAAAACATTATGATCTTTTCGGATAATTCCTATGAGTGGATGGTGATTGATCTGGCAGTGATGGGCTATGTTGGAACCTGTGTTCCGGTGGACAAGGAGTGGACTGCCTATGATATTGGACATGCATTATCTGCAATTGATGTGGCAGCAGTTTTCTATTCTAAGAGCAAAGAAAGCAGAGTTGAAGAACTGCGGCAAAACTATCCAAATATCGAATACTTTTGCATTGAGGAAGCTGTTAGAGCGATGATAGAAGAAGGCGCAGCAATACCAAAGGAGCCGGAGGCCATGCCTAACTGTGAGCAAACAGCAATGATATTATTTACCTCCGGGACAACCAATATTGCCAAAGCAATTCCGTTATCGCAGGCCAATCTGTTCAATAACTGGGATACCTTATTTGCTCGTACACCAATGACCAATCAGGATATATCCTATGTCTTTTTGCCACTGAATCATGTTTATTCGGGAGTTGCCAATTTCCTTTATACTATTATTTCTGGAATGCAGATCTATCTGTGCAGTGATATTCGAAATGTTCTCCCGGAAATGATGCAGGTTCGTCCGACTGTGGTATGTATGGTTCCGTTGATTCTGAAACGGATTTATGAAGTGATTCAGGCAAGCAACGATGAAAAGGTAAAAGCCGGTATACTAAAGATGCTTAAGGGAATACGTTTTTTGTATTGCGGAGGCAGCTTTACTGATCTGTATATTAAAAAATATTTTGTGGAACAGGGGGTACATTTGCTGGAAGCATATGGTACCACGGAGACTTCTTCCGTGATTGCACTGGATCGACTGGAGGATACGAATATAGAGTCAAATGGTGTCGTTTTTGAGAATCTTGATGTTATTATCTCTGAGCCGGATGCAGATGGAGTTGGTGAGATTCTGGTACGCGGTGGAAGTGTGTCCAAGGGTTATCTGAACAGTCCTGACAACAATGCAGAATTTGATCAAAATGGTTATTATCACACGGGTGATCTTGCAAGGATGGATGCAACAGGACATCTGTATCTGAAAGGCAGAAAGAAGAGAATGATTATCACTGCCAATGGAAAAAATGTCTATGTCGATGAACTGGAGCAACTCATTTTGGAGAATGAGCAAATCAAGAAGGCTGTGGTTTATGAAGAGGAATATCATATCTGTGCAGCACTGGTAAGTAATCTGTCACAACAACAGGTGCAGGAGTACATGGATCGTGTAAATGAGAAGCTTCCGGGATTTAAAAAGATTAAGAAATTCCATCTCAAAGCGGATGTCTTAGGGGGAAGAATCAAATGAGTTATTCAGTCATATTGCTCAATGGTGAAGAAGGACTACAAAGACAGTTCCTTGATCTGCCCAAGCATATCTATGGAAAGCATGAGATTATGCAGGAGGAGGATACAGAACGTGCAATTCTTACGGGAACACACACACTGAGCCACTATTTTCAGGTACTTGGACTTTTGGCAGTGGATGAGCAGAAACGTGCAATTGGTCGTGCAAGCATAACAATTTATCCTGATAATACAACTGCTTATCTTGGATTTTTTGAATGTGAGAATTGTATTGAAGCTTGCAGAGTGCTGTTGAACAGAGCAGAAGAACTGGCAAGGGAAAAAGGCTGCAAAGAAATCGTAGGACCTGTAGACGCCTCTATCTGGATTCGATATCGATTTAAAACCAATCATTTTGAAAGCTCCTATACAGGAGAGCCGTATAATAAGGAGTACTATACCTTTTTATGGGAACAATGTGGATATCAGGTGGATCAGAAATATTTCTCCAATCATTATAAAAGGATCGCGCCTGAATTTAGTAATGAGCGATATCATAGTCGGTTGGAAGAAAAGGAGTCGGCTGGATATTCGATTGTATCACCTACCAAAAAGACCATTGGCAGGACGCTGAATGAAGTCTATGATTTGTTAATAGAGCTGTATCGTCATTTCCCTGCCTATACTTATGTGACGAAGGAAGAATTCATTGCACTATATGGATATCTGGAGAAACTCGTTCGCTTTAATATGGTGAAGATGGCTTATTTTGAAGAGAAGCCGGTTGGATTTTTTGTCAGTATTCCGAATTACCAAAACATTGTCTATGGAAAACTGACGATTGCAGATTACCTGAAAATTATGCGGATTCATCGAAATCCCAGAGATTATGTGATGCTTTACATGGGAGTGGATGTGAGCCATAAAGGACTCGGGAAAGCACTGGCAGAATCAATTATGGAAGAATTGAAGCGTGCCGGCACCCCTTCAGTAGGTGCATTGATTCGTAAAGGAAATATCAATAAAGATTATTTTTCTGAACTGATTGATTATGAATATAGTTATGTATTATTGAAAAAAGTACTGGAAAAGTAAAAGTGATAAGGAGCAGAAATGGGGCAGAGAGTATATCTGTGTATAGATCTAAAATCATTTTATGCCTCAGTGGAATGTGTGGAACGAGGACTGGACCCGATGACAACGAATCTTGTTGTGGCAGATTCAGAACGTTCAGATAAGACAATCTGTCTCGCAGTATCTCCGTCCATGAAGGCTTTAGGTGTGCACAATCGATGCAGAGTTTTTGAAATCCCCCAAAATATAGATTATATTATGGCAACTCCAAGAATGCAGAAATACATCGATTATTCAGCCAATATTTACGCAATCTATCTTCGGTATCTGTCTAAGGAGGATATTCAGGTCTATTCTGTAGATGAGGCTTTTCTGGATGTAACGAATTATCTTGCACATTATAAGAAAACGCCCAAAGAAATGGCCATTATGCTTATGGATACAATAACAAAGGAGGTCGGAGTCAGAGCAACCTGTGGAATAGGGACGAATCTGTACCTTACCAAGATTGCACTGGACATCACGGCCAAACATGCATCTGATTTTATTGGAATCCTGGATGAGGAAAGCTACAGAAAAGACTTATGGAATCATAGACCACTGACGGATTTTTGGCGAATAGGTGCTGGAACTGCAAAACAATTACAGCGTCTTGGCATTGTAACCATGAAAGAACTGGCCCATGCAGATGAGGAGATGCTTTATCGTCATTTTGGTGTGGATGCAGAACTTCTGATTGATCATGCCTGGGGGCGAGAACCGGTAACGATTGCTGATATTAAGGCGTATCAGCCCAAGACGAATTGCCTGTCTAGTGGACAAGTGCTGATGCGGGATTATACCTTTGACGAAGGTAAGCTGATTATCAAGGAGATGATGGATCTGATGTGTCTGGAGCTTGTTGAAAAAAAGCTGGTGACACAGTCAGTATCAATTATGGTTGGATATTCTAATGCACTGATGGCTGAGCCTGCAAGAGGAACGGCCAGTTTTACACGACCAACGAGTGCAGATATTCGAATCATTTCGGAAGTAGTAAGGCTCTATGAACATGTTGTCGATCCGCAGAAAAAGATAAGAAGGGTCACAATTAGTTGCAATAATGTAATAGATGAACAGAAAACAGAACCGGTTCAGCTTAGTTTATTTGACTGTGAAGAAGAGGATGAGGAAAACAAGAAAAATCATGCAATTCAACAAGCTGTGCTGGATATCAAGAAAAAATATGGAAAGAATGCAATTCTAAAGGGAATGAACTATGAAGATGGGGCGACGACAAGGGAGCGGAATCATCAGATTGGAGGTCATAAGAGTGGCGAGTAGACCAAGAAAACCTATGTCGGCAATAAATCGTGCCAAGCAATTCTTGCCATTTCAGGCGGTGAAGGGATTGGACGAAGCACTTGAACAGAAAGAGCGCGAACTGTATCGGGTAGAAAAAGCGCAACTATCAGAGGAACAGATTGCAGAAATTACAGAGTGTATCAGGACTTTGAAAAAGAAACAATCGGTTGCAGTGACATATTATAGCGATGGACAGTATCAGACACTCACAGGAGAATATGGAGGATATCAGGAAGCAGCCGCAAACATTGTTGTGGCAGAAGTTTGGATTCCGGTGGCAGAGCTCTATACAATTAAGCGGCTTTAAACTTTCGATTCGGCACCACAGGGGGTAACGTTGACCTTTTCATCAAAGGATCAATGAGACTGGTTGATTTATATGATGGTGTAGAGATTACCGAATAGAACAGAATCACCCTAAATTAATCACCTGGATATTGAAAAGGAAACTTAGATA
>JAKQFQ010000457.1 GCA_029558315.1 Bacillota bacterium | reverse complement strand
TCTTCAATTCCCAACTTTATTAAATCTTGTTTATTCATCAAATCTCCATTTCCTTAAACACTAACCTTTTTACGTGCTCGGTACCACGTGTGTCCTCCACTTTTACGTTTGGAGCTAACGACCTCACTTCTTATATTATACTCTATTTTTCAGCAAATGGCGTAACTGATTCACGTTCATATTGCCTTTGTAAACCTGTTTGCCGAATAAACTCGCGCATTTGCCGCTGCAAATCTTTAACTTCACGAACTTCAATAGAATTATCCTCTCCCAGCACCTCCAAAGCATTAACTTCTCGCTTTTTGGCACGAATCGCACGTTCAAGTTTGCGCTGTACCTGCGTTGCCTCGTAAAAAGACATCGTTTTCCCATTATATGTAACTGTCTTTTCCCTGTATTCCTTCAGCGTTTCTTCATTATAATTTCTTGGACTCCCTTCGAAATACGGATAGAATGAATGTCTGCAGTTAATACCACACAGACCTGTAACGGTTCCATAGCCTGTAGTTGTCAAAAAGTCAGGATATTTTGGATTTGCCTTTCTGGTAAATATTCGTCCTTGCCACTTCTCGTGATTTTCAGGGACATCACCTTTATTGCGTGCTCCGATATGTGCTGAAGTTTCTATCAAATCAATGTCGTTATCTAAAATATTTTGCCATGTAATCTCACCAGCGGTTTGAGATACTCCTGTAAGCACAGCCCTGCGTACTGCCACATCTATTTTATCTTTACGACCGCTCGGATAATTCAGCACTTCAATTCCACGGTTAGCAATTTTCTTAACTGCCATTTTTATTGCTTGCCCATAAGACATCGTGCCACTCGCAACGTGCATGTATGCTAAATCTAATGCCTCAATGAAAGCTTGCTCACCTGTTACAGCTGTTGTTGAAGTTAAATTTCTTAGAGTTCCAGAAGTTTTTTGCAGCCCAACTTCCAGCAGTCGCAGCATAGCTGGTGACAAATTCATATTCGCAGGCAGAAGCCCTGCATCAACCAATATTTTATTGTCGAAAGCGATGCTCCTAACACCAGCCTCTTTGAACATTTTCCCGAGTTCTTTCTCGGATAAGCTGGTCAATTTGCTGAGTTTTTCCAAGATTTCTTCATAAGTCTTGCCACTTTCTACAAGACGCTGCGCTTGCCAAGCAGCCATTGAAGTCAATTTTCCAACTTTCTTCAACCGTCGAACAATGTCCAGTAAAACTTCATTAGCAAATGCTTCATATAATTCCATTATTGGAGCAAGAATAATGTCAAAATTTGCAAGATTAAACATTGCTATTCTTTCTTACAATATAAGTTACACCAAATTCAGCATCTCTTCGATCTGACATATAACCTGAAGCTACAATGTCGTCCCAACCAGCTTCACGCTGCATTATCCTTTTAAAATTTCTGCGTATATTTGCTTCGGTTGTCTTTCCCAAACCTCTGGATTCCATGCAATCTGGAAACCAACCTTCCAACTTTATTTGGTAAATTTCTCTGTCTTCCAATGAAAACAATGAAAATTCTTCGTCATAAGGCAAATTTAATCCTTCAATTTCTTTTTGTGAAATATTTTCCACTAAATAATCTGCATCATTTATACCGAATGCAGCTTTTCTTGCAGCTATACCTGCTTCAGTCCATCTTCCTATCTCATCTCTCGGTTGATTTGGGTCAAACCCTGCCATTACTCTAACCAATCCCTTTCTACCCAAACTTCTCCTGCACCTGTTAATGCGGGAACAATTCTGGAAGTTGGAACCTGGAATTCTCGGATTGTGTCCACATCGAATCTTTGCTGATATCTCTGCGCTGCCTCCAGCGTCGCAAATAAAGAAACAATTCCAGATTCATCATAGTAATCAATATTGCCAACTCTGTAAACCGTCATGTACTTTGGACGATCTGAGCCATATTGCTGCTGTAATAGATACTCGTGCAGTTCTTTATTGTTCATTGCCAATGAAAATGCTACTGCTCTGGAATCTGCATCTATCCCACCCGTCCAACGTTGTGCATAAGTATTGAATAACTCAAATTCCTTTTCAGCGTTGGAAGACAGTGATGCACTACTGGCAGCCCTGCCCGCATCAGTCCAGCGTCCAATTTCATCTCTCGGTTGATTAGGATCAAATCCTGCCATGTCTATTATCTCCTTACCATTTAGAGCTGCCTTCTTGCCGAATCATCGGTCTCTCCAGCATTTCATCGCTCACATCTCTGACTCGCATTCTGCCGTTAAACAAAAGATACACAGGCATAGGCAAGTCACCGAATAATTTATAAAATGCTATTGTGCGATTGCGACCTTCATGGCTTAAGACCTTCCAGGAATCCCCTGTCCAAGTAACGTCCAGAAAAGGAGGAGCCATTTTCTCTCCTGCAAGAAGTTTTTCTTTAATTATATCTGCTGAATACGATCCTCCAGGAATTTCAGGAACTAAAGAAAGGAATTCTGTCGGTGTCATCCATCTTGTTCGTCCGTAATACTCTGTTTCCTCTCTCTGAAGCGGGACACTTCCCATACCTTCCTTATCCCAGACACTTTCAGGAGTTACAGGATTAGATAACCCAGCAGCTTTTCTCGCCGCAGTTTCAGCTTTGGTCCATCTCCCTATTTCGTCTCTGGGCTGATTAGGGTCAAATCCAGCCATATCAGATCTCCTCGGATGGAGTCATTCGTTGCTCCATCTTTGCTTGCTCCTCTGTTTCAGCTGTTGCCATGTCTAACATTTTCCGTGCCGTGGCTTCATCCTCTCGCATATTGCGCATCCGAAATTCCACTTTAGACATAATTTGCGTGGTAACCAGACGCAAGTCCTCAGTAAATTGCGCACTCCGATCTACAATTACACTGTCATCATAATCATAAGTTGCAGAATATTTGCCTGCGGGAGCAAGCTTCCCCAGCGTTGTCCAAACATCCATAGCATACAGCAATCCGTCTAACATCTTTGTGATAGCTTTTTGCACATCCACAATCGTGGAATAGGAACGTTGCTTTGTAGACTTTATCTCTGTCGCAG
>JAKQFQ010000521.1 GCA_029558315.1 Bacillota bacterium | reverse complement strand
CCGTAAGAATATGCAGACTTACATGTTCCACACTTACTGCATTTTCTGAAGAATTGGGAATACCACTTCATATCTTTAAAGTTTTCTGGCATTTGTATCACCTTACTCCCCATTTACCTGGGTTCATAATTCCGTTCGGGTCTAGCATGTCTTTAATATCGCAGATAAGGTCTATCCATCCTGGATCTGCTCTCTTGTTAATTTCTCTAGCGAAGTCTGTTGGTGGCTTGTATGGAATACCTCCAGCATCAATTAGAACTTTTGCAGCTTCTCTGACACACCAAGCAGCGTTTGCCTCTTCTTCAGGTCTGTCTCTTGGGAATGGTGTCATAATCCTTAGCATACCATAGTGACATCCACGGTACATTGTTACCCTTGTTGAAGGTGATAGTTTAATCTTAGCCTTCTTTGTGTAAATTTCCTTCCACAAGTTGTAAACACCTACCCATCTGTTTGAGGGTGTAAATGTCCCGGGCCATGCTATTCCTCCACCACCTTGCTTACAGTAGTTCTTTGTTGAACCTACGATCTGGGAGGGTAGTTGAGTCCTTCCTCTCTTTGATTCTTCAGGAACATCTGTTGCGTTTATTGTGTTTCCTGCCTTTCTTTCAGCCGCAATAACTTTATTGAAAACTTCAATTTTGTTTTCCAATTCTTTTTCTGTAAATGCGTATAAGACAGTGTATCCAGACCATTCTGGGGCACCTTTTGGTTTTTCAATGTATGGATAAGGAATTGGTACTTGGCTTAACCACCATGAGATTGCAGTAAGGTCATCTGCATACTCGTATTTACTGAATACTCTCATGAATTTTTCCATATCTGTTAAGTTATCTGCAGTAAAAGTTCCAATATGTACATAATCAGGTACTGGGGGTATAAATAATCCTAGCTTTGTTACAACACCTGTTGTTCCAAGAGTTCCTGTGAAAAGACCATCAAATCTTGGAAGGGGCATACAGCTTTGCCATGAGTCTCTTCTTATTGCTGGAGATCCGCACATGCATATCTCTCCAGTTGGTCTTACTACTTCCATACCGGTAATGTGGTTACTGTTGAGTCCGTATCTGCCACTCATTCCACCGATTCCGTGGTGTATTGCGCAGGCCAATACTGATGCAGATGGTGGGCCTACTGGCCATCCAAATCTGTATCCTCTCTTGAAAAGCTCTTGCGCAAACTGAGCCTGACTTACACCTGGCTCTATAACAGCAAATCTTACTTCTTCGTTGATTTCGAGAATTTGATCCATTCTCTTAAGATCCATCAAGATACCGCCTTGTTCTGGAACGCAAAGTCCACCAATGTTTGTACCGGCTGTAAATGGT
>JAKQFQ010000431.1 GCA_029558315.1 Bacillota bacterium | reverse complement strand
AATTATAACCATGAGGTATTTCTTACTCTCGAAGCAGCAAAAAAGGCTGTTGACAGTCAAACCAATAATTAATCATCCATCAATTCATATTAAACTGGAGCTTCTCAGCCAGCCGGTTCATCTCCTTACCGATAGTGGAATCAAGAATACGAGCATACTTCTTTGTCATAGACAGACTTGAATGGCCCAGCATCTTTGAAACGCTTTCTATACTTATATTATTTGCAAGTGTAACCGTTGTAGCAAACGTATGCCTGGCACAATGAGTTGTCAGGTTTTTAGTGATGCCGCATAAATCAGCAACTTCCTTAAGATATCCATTCATCTTCTGATTTGAACGAACAGGTAAAAGAACACCTTTCCTTATACATTCCGGATGGTTACTGTACCTATCAATTATCTGCTTTGTGATAGGCAGGAGAGGGATATGAGCCCATTGCTTTGACTTATGTCGCTGCTTTTTAATCCAGAGACTCCCCCCATTCCCTTCAACAATATCATTACTGGTAAGATTTTTTACATCAATAAATGCAAGGCCAGTAAAACAACAGAATACAAAAATATCACGGACCTGAACAATTCTTGGTATAGCCAATTCTTTTTTCATTATAGCACTAAGCTCTTTCTCATTCAGAAATGGTTTATCGACCTCTTCAAGAGTATAGTTCAGGTTTCTCATAGGGTCAGCCTTTATCCAATCATTATCAAGTGCCAATTTGATTATTTTACGGAAATTCTTGATATACTTTACAGTTGAGTTATTACTGCAATTTCTTACAGTCCGGAGCCATGTTTCGTAGCTGCTGATGAAAGCCTGGTTGATATCCCTGACATAGAAGTCAGCCTGGTTGTACTTATACTGGATGAATCTCTCCAGGTTTCTTCGTGAGGTTTCATGCCTGATAAAGGTTGCCTTGGATACGCCCTTATCAATCCGTAATTTGAGATTAGCATTGTGTTCCTGATATACCTGCAGAAGCATCTTCTTATCATCTTCATCTGATTTGAACAATGCGATTTTGAGTGCATGGGCTGTTACAATCTTTCCCTTATCGTTAAGCTCTTTCTCATGTTTGTATATCTGCATGCGGATCTGATTTAGCATAGCATTTATTGCACCCGCATTTGGAGCAGTG
>JAKQFQ010000430.1 GCA_029558315.1 Bacillota bacterium | reverse complement strand
CCAGTTCAGCTAACCTGGATGAAAATAATTTTAAATATTTGAATAGTCAGGGTATCGTTGGAATATCAGAGGCTGCATTTGCCAATACAAAAAAAGTTAAATCAATGAACGTTGGTGACGGAATTGCTTATATTGGTGACGGTGCATTTGAGAATTCTTTTATTCAGAAAGTGGAATTTAGCAGTGTAATATATATTGGCAACCGTGTATTCAAAGGCTGTCAGTATCTTGGTGAGATCAATCTGGCTGAAAAAACGGAAAAGATTGGTAAAGAGGCATTTTATGGCTGTAAAATATTAAAGAATGTAACGATTCCATCTGGTGTGCAGGACATTGGATTCGGGGCATTTGCAGGCTGTTCTGTTCTGGAAACACTTGATTTTACCCAAAGCCATGGAGTACGGATTGGAGAATACGCTTTTTATGATTGTCCGTATCTGACCAATGTGAACTTTACCAAGGATTATGAGATTTCCATTGGTAAAGCCGCATTTGCGCTTACACCGGGTACGGGAACCAATGCAAAGCTAGAAAATTTCGTTTTTCCTGAGAAACTGACCAATTATCAAAGCGATGTCAACGGAGATTCCTATCAGCTAAAAGATGATGCCGGAACAAGCTATAATTCCAGACTTGGAGATTATATTCTTGCAGGCAGAAATAATTTAAAAACGGTTACGCTTCCTTTGAACTTTGGCTCAAGTAATGAAGAGAGAGTTCCTATGGATACATTTGATCAATGCGTCGATTTGGAACATGTCGATTTTGCTAAGGATAATAACAGACTTGCGGTATTTGATACCAATCTTTTTGAAGATGTTGGGAATGAAGAATTTTACGTCTTTGGACCGGAAGCAACACTGAGCGCTGGCCCGGATGGTAATTACTATGCAATGCCGCGACGATCCACATGGAATGCATCCACCAAAGTGTCAGATTATATTCCATATGTTTATAATGATGGAAAAGACCATTATGAGGTAGGTATTGGTGATTACAGATATGAATTGGAAGTTAATAATTCAACCAATACAGCCAAGCTGCTTTCCTGTGAATTCATTGTACCTGCGCAGGATATCGATGAATTGATTGTGCCGAGTAAAGTGGCAAGTTATTCGATTACGGAGATGGAAGATGGCTGCCTTGATGGAATCAAAGATTATGTTATCCACCTTGTTGTGGAAGACAATTCTATTGAAGCTATTGGTGATAATGTTTTTGCTGATTGTGATAAGCTTTTAACAGTACAATTGGGTAATTCAGTGAAAACGATAGGAAATCAGGCCTTTGCGAATAACCTGCTTTTGACTGATGTTGAAATTGGCAACGCAATTACAACAATTGGAGACGAAGCATTTACTAATTGTCCGAAACTGAACAATGTTATATGGGATCAGCCTGCAAATGTAAGTCAGGTTACTTCAATTGGAACCAATGCATTCTTCACAACATCGGATAAATTATATTTCCATGGAATTATTGACGATGGTTATCTGCCATTTACTCATGCGATGGGAGACAATAAGATTAATGTAAACAGTGTCAGAATCTGTTATACAAGTCCTTCTCCAAGTAATCTGTACGTAATTAAAGATGAATCAAGCAATAAGGTGTTATTGATTGATTATCCACACTATTCGGATCTGCCGTCTGACTTAAGGACAACATATGAAGCACACGGTGCATTGAACGATGAGCAGCTTGCACTGTTAAATGCAACCTTATATTTATCGATTCCGGATGAAATTCAATCCATTGATGTTGCATCGTTCTTGAATGATGATGCCAATAATCCCAATAGAAAAAATTGGGTCTATGTTGATGATACGAATAGTTTTGGAGGTGCCAATTTTACAAAGCAGGAATTGTACGGAAATAAGAATTTACAGATGCCCGGAACCTCGACTTTGATGTCTGAATACTATGATTCCGGTTATTATCCAGGGAACTTTTCCTGTTATACCATCGATTCAACGGCACTTGCAGCCTATGGGGAACCACAGTCGACGATTGATTCTTTTGACACGAAAGGAAATGACTGGCTTTTGTCGGTGGAAATGCCGGGAGTTGAGGAAATCCCTGATTATGCATTTGACAGCTGTGAAAGATTACAGTCTGTTATTATTGCAGAAGATTGTAATAAGATAGGTACTTCGGCATTCCAGGGATGTGACGGTCTGACTTCCATTGGAACGAACAATAATCCGAATTATTCATTTGATAACTACATATTATATGAAAAACTATCGGATGGAAGTTATGAAATCAATACTTGTCTTTCTTCGAGAGGAAATAACAGAAGCAGCGATGAAATCTGGATTAATGCGGACAATGATCCTAATTTGTTAAATACAAGTTCTCTGAACGAGGGCGCATTTGCCAGCTGCAAGAATTTGGCAAAAGCAGATTTGTCTGAATCACAGATTACAGCTGTTCCGACAAAATGTTTTGATGGTTGTACCAGTCTGACAGATGTTGAGTTGCCAAAGTCGATTAATAACATAGCAAGAGATTCGTTTGCAAATGGTTCATCAACACTGGATATTACAATCCCATGTGATTCCCAGATTTCAGATGAAGCATTTGACAAAAATGCAACAGTTACTATCTGGACTTATCCGGAGTGTTCCATTACTGCCAATTATGATCCGGTAGGATACAATGAAATATTTGTCAAATACCTGGATACGGAATTCACGATTACATTTTTAAATGATGATTTATCTGTTTATGAAGAGATATCGGTACAGTCCGGTAAAAACGGTTATTATCCCGATAATAATCCATTGCCAATATTACCGGAGCACAGTGGATATACCTTTAGTCATTGGTATTTTGATAATACGAATGGAATTAAGAATGTTACTGAGAACCGACAGGCACTTGCTGTATTTGTATCTTCTAGCAGCGCAACCAATCCTTCTGGTTCTCCATCGCCATCGGCATCTGCATCAACAGGTGCATCAGCAGCGGCGTCCGGATCAGCTTCACCATCCGCGACACCTACGGCTACAGCAACAGGATCAGCTTCTTCAAATACATCAGGATATCTTGTTACCGTAGAGAATGGCGCAGGAGGCGGATATTATGAAGCCGGTAAAGTTGTTACCATTACAAGCTATGCGGCAACAACAGGCAGAGTCTTTGACAAATGGACAACATCGAATGCTGATATAGGCTTTAGCAATGCGTTAGCAGTGTCAACAACCTTCATTATGCCAACACATGATGTTAAGGTAACGGCAACTTATAAGAGTTCATCAGCATCGGCTAATGCAACAGCCAGTGCAAGTGCCACTTCTACAGCAACTGCCACGAGCAGCAGCAATCCGGGTAATCAGACCTCTACTAGTAATAATGTAGTACGTGGAGATTCCAATACCGGAACAGAAGTGACAATTACAACTGACACGATAGATAACAATAACAAAAATCTTGCTTCTGCAACGGTTTCAGGATCAACCGATAATTTTGTCGTAAAAATCACAGACAGTGCATCTTCTTATGCAGCGGCAGAACAGGCTTTACGCGATAGATATGGAGATGCATTTGACCAGATTATGTTTGTCGGATTTGATATTTCTTTGTATGATTCTACGGGAACTACACTGATTGAGAATTATGATGGTCTGGCGGTGACGATTACAATCCCTATTCCTGACCAATTAGTAGACTATGCAGGTAATAACAAAGCAGCAGCGGTTGTTAATGGAAGCCTGCAGGAAATGGCAGTACAGTATCTTACAATTGATGGGGTACCGTGTATGAGATTTACGGCAACGCATTTCTCGCCTTATACAATATTTGTTGATACAGGTAATCTTGTGAGTGGTGTTGCAGATTCTACACCAAAGACAGGCGATGGAATTGCACCGAAGTGGTTCTTATCCGTTGGCTTACTATGTATTTCGAGTGTGCTCTTTTTGTGGAAGGATAAAAAGAGAGTATTACGAAATGCCTAATTGGAAAGGATGTTGCCTATGAAGAAAAAAGCATTTTCATTATTGCTTCTTCCAATACTGGCTATCGTTACAGCAGGAGTACTGGGCGGTCTGCATTATGCACAGGCCGATTATGGTTCGGATTTTACGGTTAATCAGGGGGGGTTGCTAAAATATAACGGAGCAGATGCGAATGTGACATTGCCTGCTGGAATCACCTCTATTGGCAGAGAAGCATTTGCCAACAATCCGTTAATCGAATCTGTAGTGATACCAAACACAGTTACTGCAATCGAGTATGGTGCGTTTGCTAATTGTAATGGTTTGCAGGAGGTTGTAGTATCGAATAGTGTAACAAAGATCGATGACTCTGCTTTTAGCGGATGTACGCAATTAAATCAAGTGTCGATAGGTTCAGGCCTTGAAAAACTTGGAAATGGAGTTTTTTCCGGTTGTGACAGTCTTAAGAACATAACGTTTAATAATAATACGAATTTCTGCTGCGCTGATTATGCTTTGTATAATGCAGATCAAACGACATTATATCAATATTTTGCAGGGAGTCAAAATACCCAGTATGATATGCCCGATTCGGTTACAGACATTGGACGATATGCTTTTTGGGGATGCCGTAATCTGGAGGATGTAATGGTTTCATCCGGATTGAAGACGATTCCAGAGTATGCTTTTTCAAATTGTAATGGACTGGAAACGGTGTTCATTGATACTCCGGTTAATTCTATAGCGATGAAGGCATTTGAGAATTGTACACAGCTAATGCAGGTAACGATTCCGATTTCTGTAGGAAACATTCATGAAAATGCTTTTGACGGATGCAGTCCTGACTTATTATTAATATGCGAAAATGATAGTACGGCGCAGGCATATGCGAACGAACATAATTATGAATCCAGCAATGTTGCAAGATATCAGGTAGAGTATATTGAGGAAGCTGCACAAAGTGTTGTCGCCAATGAATCCGAGGATGCTAATACAACTGAAAATAGGGAAGACAATGCCAATGAATCAGCAGATTCCAATGAAGCAACCAATCCTGTAGATGAGAATAACGGAGAACTGTTGGGAAATGGTACCATTGTTTCAGACCGCGTATTTATTTCGCTAGATCATATGAATGTACAAAGCGGTGCTGATCTGATTACCAATGAAACACCACAAACAGTTACTTTGGAGATGATTTCTGATTATGCATTTTATCGAGACAGCACACTGAATTCATTTGATTTTGAGGCACAGGAGGAGGCAGTGCAAGCCATTGGAGAGTTTGCTTTTGCCAGAAGTTCTCTAACATCAATTACGATACCGGATAGTGTTGTAACAATTTCATATGGTGCTTTTTATCATTGTGATTCTTTAGAAGACGTCGTGATTCCGGATAGCGTGACACATATTGAGGCATATGCATTTGAACACACACCATGGTTGGACAGCTGGAGAGACCAGATGACAAATGGTAATTCAAATGAGGATTTTCTAATTGTTGGAGACGGTATCTTGTTAGCGTATAAAGGAACTTCGAGTGACGTCGTAATACCGGATTCGGTAAAGACTATAGCAGATGGTGTTTTTAGAGATCATACAGAAATAAGTTCTGTGATTATTCCGACCTCTGTTCACTATATAGGAAGTTATGCTTTCGCAGGATGTGCTCATCTGGTAGATGTTTTGGGAGATCTTTCCAATGTCACGATGGAACAAAATGCTTTTGATCATCGGATTCCATAATATAAAGCAGGCTGTATGGCTTGCTTTTTTATTATGGAATTATATAAATGCTCATATACAGTGTATGCCCTTAAGAACTACGAAAGGTTCTTACAATGTTTTATGACATTATTACTTACAATTACATAAAATAAAGGAACGAACTAAAGGTGAGTGTTAGTTTTGAATCGAATCAGACAGTTATTGGGCTTGGACGAATGGAAAAAGTTACGCCTTACTGCGGGCGAGTATTCGATTGCAATATTGGATTCCGGAATCTGTGAACATCCGGATCTGATCGGAAGAATTGTTGCTTTTGAAGATTTTATTAATCATAGAAAACAGCCTTATGATGATTATGGACATGGAACACATATCGCTGGAATTATTGGTGGAAATGGAAATGGAATTCAATCGAACGGTAAATTTGAAGGAATTTTACCGCGAATTGATTTGATAGGGCTTAAGGTGCTTGACGCGAAGGGGAACGGAGATTATGCCAATATTAGGCATGCATTTCTATGGATTCTAAAGAATAAAGACAAATATAACATAAAAATAATCAATGTTTCTATTGGTTTGGAAAATACAATAGGAGAAGATGAACAGACTGAATTAGCCATTTTACTGAATGCATTAAACAAAGAATCCATTATAACTGTTGTAGCAGCAGGTAATAATGGCCCAATGCCTATGAGTCTATCCCGATTAGCAGATAGTGATAAAGTAATATCTGTCGGATGTCATGATCTTGGCTATCAAAGCAGATATGGTAAGAATTGTGAGGAGTATTCTGCAAGAGGTCCGGGGAGCTTCTCAATAAAGAAACCTGATTTGGTAGCACCGGGGACAGACATCACCTCATGTTCCACGCTCAATAGAAAAAAGCGTACCAATTATTATGCAAGAAAGAGCGGAACTTCGATGGCAACTGCAATTATTTGTGCTACAATAGGAATGAAAATCAATCAATATCCTGAAATCTCAATGGATTAGCTTAAGCATTCGCTGTTCTATTCAGCAACCAACTTAAATGAACCATGGAATAAGCAGGGATGGGGAATGATTAATCCCAAAGACTTCTTAAATTATGACAAGTCAGGTTGACGATATTTCAGGAATGATATAAAATTTACTGGAATTTAAATGTTACAAAATAAAAGAAAAGGATGGCAATAATTATGGCTAAAATTACAATGACTACCCCTCTCGTTGAGATGGATGGAGATGAAATGACAAGAATTCTATGGAAGATTATCAAAGATGAACTTCTTCTTCCGTATATTGACTTAAAGACTGAATATTATGATCTGTCCTTGAATTATAGAAATGAGACAAATGATCAGGTAACAAAGGATTCTGCAGAAGCTGCAAAAAAATATGGTGTTGCAGTAAAATGTGCAACAATTACACCGAACGCTGCAAGAATGGATGAATATAAACTGACAGAAATGTGGAAGAGTCCGAATGGTACAATCAGAGCAGCACTGGATGGTACTGTTTTTCGTACGCCAATTATTGTAAAAGGAATCACACCTTGTGTTCGTAATTGGGAACAGCCAATTACTCTTGCAAGACACGCTTATGGTGATGTCTATAAAAACGCAGAAATCAAAGTACCCGGAGCTGGTAAAGGCTATATTGTTTTTGAAGATGAGAATGGTAATGAAATAAGAGAGCTGATTCAGGAGTTTAATGGTTCCGGAGTATTACAGGGAATTCACAATACAGAAAAATCCATCTCCAGTTTTGCAAGAGCATGCTTTAATTACGCTCTGGATTTGAAGCAGGATTTGTGGTTTGCTACCAAAGATACTATTTCTAAAAAATATGATCATACTTTTAAAGACATTTTCCAGGAAATCTTTGATTCTGAATACAAAGAACGTTTTGAAAAGGCCGGTATTGTCTATTTTTACACACTAATTGATGATGCTGTTGCACGTGTTATGAAAGCAAAAGGCGGCTTTATCTGGGCTTGCAAGAATTACGATGGAGATGTCATGAGCGATATGGTAAGCTCTGCTTTTGGCTCCCTTGCAATGATGACGTCTGTGTTGGTTTCTCCGGATGGTATCTATGAGTATGAAGCTGCTCACGGAACTGTACAACGCCATTATTACAAACATCTTAAAGGTGAAGAGACCTCTACAAACAGTGTGGCAACAATCTTTGCATGGACCGGTGCTCTGCGTAAACGCGGTGAATTAGATTCCAATCAGGAGCTCATCGCATTTGCCAATCGACTTGAGCAGGCTACCATTCAAACAATTGAGAATGGTGAAATGACAAAGGATCTTGCACTGATCACTTCATTAAAAGATGTCAGGGTTAAAAACAGCGAAGATTTTATTAAAGCGATACGCAATACTTTTGATTCACTTGCTTAGGAGAATGCAATCTCCTAGAAAAAGGGGTGCTTACTATGTCAAGAACGGAAGAAGTATTTATGCCTGCCTTAGAAGGCAAAAAGATTCCTATAATTTCACTTGATAATAAATGGTATCAGTTAATGAATGGGTTAAAGAAAACAGAACACATGCAAAAACTGGAAGATGAATTAAAGGAATTACTAAAGAAACAAGGTAAATTGAATACGGAATGTAAGGATATCAAACGTCTGAAAACAAAACTCATGAATGACATTGTGGGAGCGATTGATTCTGATGATGCTGCATCTACTCAGGAAGAAAACAAAAAGAGGATTGCAGAGTGCAATGACAGACTTGAGCAGTACCAGGATGAATTACTTGATCTTCCCAAAGAGATAGACCGTGTTAATTACGATCTGATGCTTGAGACAATGGAACTGTGTTATCAGATTATTCAGGATAACACATCACAGATTGAGGAAATATCAGATTGGATTAAACAAATCCGTATAGAACTCAAGAAAAATCTGGTTAAGAAACAGGAATGTGAAATTAAAACACAGGAAATGTATTCCTATATGCATGATATTTTCGGACCACAGGTAATTGATATCTTTGATTTGAAATACAATCCGGGTGAAGAACATGTGGTTCACAAAAAGAAAGAAGATGTGAACGAGTCTTGAACAGAATTGCCAGCAGAGAAGAGATAAAAGCATATGAAAAGCATCTGATGGAAGCGGAACATATCCCTTCTCTGCATTTAATGGAGCGAGCAGCACAAAGTGTCGCATCATTTATTGAAGAGAAAGGATTTTCCAACATTCTTATATGGGCAGGTTGTGGCAATAATGGTGCGGATGGATTGGCAGTAGCCAGAATACTTAATGAAGTTATAGAAAAGGTTAGCGTTGTTATTGTCGGAGACAGAACAAAATGTACGAAGGAGTTTTTGTTTCAGGAAGAATTATTAACGCATACCAATGTTGTTGTTAGCGGTGAGGAAGCAAAGAATCATCAGTATGATTTAATTGTTGATGCCATCTTGGGAATTGGACAGAATCGTGATATTTTGGGAATTATACAAGAGACGGTTAACTGGATTAACGATTACAGGCAAGAATACAATACTAAAGTGCTTGCAATTGATATGCCGACCGGTATTCATACAGATAGTGGCAGAATTCTTACCTGTGCAGTACAGGCAGATTACACGATAACATTTAGCTGTAAAAAGTCTGGTCAGGTGTTGGGTCCGGGAAGTATTGTATGCGGTGATGTTGTGATCAGGCGAATTGCAGGTGCTGCATCCTTATCGACGCTTTGTTCTTCCATTACGAAGGAGGATTTGAAGAACTTTCCCAAAAGAGATGTTCTTGGCAATAAGGCAACCTTTGGTAAAGTGCTTTGTATAACCGGTAATTGCAATACTCCGGGTGCCTGTATTCTCAATGCGAAGGCTGTATTAAAGAGCGGGGCCGGAATGGTGAAAGTAATGACAGATCCCCAAAACCGAGATCTTCTGATGACTTCCTTGCCAGAATCCATGTTTCAGGATCGTATGTCCTATGATGATGAAATGCTTATAAAAGAAACAAGATGGAGCAGCGCTGCTGTAATCGGTTGTGGACTGGGTATTCATCCGGATAATGAAAAGCTGCTTGAAAAGACAATGAAAATCTGTGAAGTACCATTGATTATTGATGCGGATGCATTAACCATTCTTGGCAAGCATATGGAATGGCTTAGAAAACGTTCAAAAAGCAACCAAATTACAATTCTGACTCCGCATCCCAAAGAGTTTACTGCTTTGTTTGGTGGAGAATGCAAGGATAAAATGCATGCCAATCCGGGTTATGTGAATCAACTGGCCAGGGAGTATGGCTGTATTATCGTTGCCAAGGATGCAAAAACCATGATTGCCGATGGGTGCGGGGTATTGATCAATGAAAGCGGAAATGATTCTCTGGCTAAGGCCGGAAGTGGAGATATACTATCGGGGATGATTGCAACATTGGTCTGTGTATGTGATTCCCCAGCTAAAGCCTGTGGATATGCTGTTTATTTGCATGGTCTGGCAGGAGAAGAAGCGGGCAGTAAAATAGGCCGGATATCAACAACAGCCAATGATATTCTGGAAACAATTCCATTAGTTATGAAATCAATAATGTGAGGAAGGCAATAATATGTTAGGAAGAGAACGTGTATGTGCAGTAATCAATCTTGATCATATTCATAATAATGTACAGCAAATCAACAAAAAGGTTACAAAAGGTACCAAAATACTTGCTGTGATTAAGACAGATGGGTATGGTCATGGTGCAGTAATGCTGGCAAAAGAACTGGAAGCTCTTGACTGCATTTTTGGTTATGCTGTTGCAACAATAGAGGAAGCAATGGAAATCAGAGATGCTATGCTGAATAAGCCAATCTTAATACTGGGATATTGTTTTCCATCTGCATTTGAACTAATGATTAAACATGACATACGTGCCACAATTTTTGATATGGAAAGCGCACGAGAATTAGATCGTGTAGCCGGGAAACTAGGTAAAAAGGCCAAGATTCATATTAAGGTTGATACAGGCATGTCAAGAATTGGAATGAGTGCAGATTCGAATGGCTTGAAGTGCTTAAAAGAAATATATCAATTATCCAATCTTGAAGTGGAAGGAATTTTTACTCATTTTGCAACCGCTGATGAAGCTGATTTGGGTTATGCCTATCAACAGCTTGAATGCTTTAAGGAATTTATTAGTAATGTAGAAAAGGAAAATATTAAGATCCCGCTGAAACATTGTTCTAATAGTGCAGGCATACTGGATTTGCAGAATGCGAATATGGATATTGTGCGTGCCGGAATTATTTTATATGGATTGTGGCCTTCTGAAGAAGTGAATAAAAATGCCATTGATTTACAACCTGCGATGGAATTAAAGAGCACAGTTATTTTTGTTAAAAAAGTAGCAAAGGGGACAAAGATCAGTTATGGATGTACCTATGTTGCCCCCGGAGAACAAATCATCGCTACAGTTTCTATCGGATATGGGGATGGTTATCCAAGATGCCTTTCAAATCGTGGCTATGTGTTAATACATGGGAAGAAAGCACCAATTGTCGGACGTGTGTGCATGGATCAATTGATGATTGACTGTACAGACATTGCGAATGTACAAAGAGGAGATAGTGTAACACTGATTGGTACAGATGGTGCGGAAACCATCACTATGGAAGCATTTTCCGAACTCTCAGATCGTATCAACTACGAATCTGTATGTGATATTGGCAAAAGAGTGCCGCGAATCTATATCAAAGATGGGAAATTAATGGAATCATAATGGAATAGAACACCGTATAGTGGACATAATACATTTATGTACAAAAGATACCTAGATTATAAAGAAGAGGTGTCAAAAATGAGACGAGGAGATGTCTATTATGCGGATTTAAGACCGGTGATTGGTTCGGAGCAGGGAGGAATCAGACCGGTTCTGATTATCCAGAATGATATAGGGAACAAACATAGTCCTACAATTATATGTGCTGCTATTACATCCAAAATGAATAAAGCAAAGCTGCCCACACATATTGAACTGGATGCAGTAAAGTATCAGATGGAAAAAGATTCTGTGATTCTGCTTGAGCAATTACGAACGATTGATAAGCAGAGAATGAAATATAAGGTATGCCATTTGGATCAGGATGTTATGCATCTGGTTAATCGTGCTTTAAAAATCAGCCTTGAACTGGATACATAAGAGCGCGATTCCTTGACGTTTCCATGGCAAAATGCTATAGTTGTATGGTGATTTTTGAGAGTTGGGAGTGATAGGATTCATGGACGATGGTTCGTATGCCGTCAGATGTTTAATTTATTTGATTTTAATTTTATGTGAAGCTATGTGGTTCGCTTTTGGTGAAGCACTTCGTAATTATGTTGTTGGTAATTCGGCGAATGGACAGGAATTAACAGATAAGTTTGAAGAGAAAATCAGCCTTTTAAAAGAACAACCGACCAAATTCGTTGATACGATTCAGGTAATTGTTACTCTTTTGAATTTTTTTGCGGGTTTCTATTATATTTCATGGTTTTTAACGGTTCCATTCGGACTCGGATACTGTATTCTGCTAATATTCTTTCTTCTGGTCTTAGGTGTTCTCTTGCCTAAGAAAATCGGCTCAAAATACCCAAGACAGATAATTAAGTGTTTTTATGGAATCGTATCGATTTTTGTTGTTCTGTTGACACCATTTACCTTTCTTGTTCGCAAGTGTGCACAGCTTTGCGGTTATCTTTTTGGAATCCATAAAGAGGACCAGAAACCGGAAGTGACGGAAGAAGAAATCATTGCAATTGTCAATGAAGGCCAGGAGAATGGCGTCTTAATGGCCAACGAAGTTGAGATGATTACAAATATTTTTGAACTTTCCGATAAAGAGGCTAAGGATATCAGTACTAATCGTAACAATATTGTTGCGCTTGATTGCGATTGCCGCTTATCAGATGCACTTCATGATATTTTGAATGGCAGTTTTAGCAGATATCCGGTATACGAAGAGGATATTGATCATATTATTGGTATTCTACATATAAAGGATGTTGTAAAAACCATGAATGAGAATCCGGAAGCGAATGATACGCTGAAGAATACAGCGGGACTAATCCGTGAAGCTGTATTTGTGCCCGAGACCAAAAGTGTAAATGCGCTATTTGGTGAAATGCAGTCTTCCAAAACACAAATGGTGATTGTAGTTGATGAATATGGACAAACCAGTGGTGTTGTTGCAATGGAAGATATTCTTGAAGAAATAGTCGGCAATATTCAGGATGAGTATGATGCAGACAGTGATATGATCATCAAAAAAGAAAAAGAGGGATCGTATCTGATCGATGGTCTGACAAGACTCGAAGATCTTATGGATGAATTGAATATCACCTTTGAAGAAAATGAATTTGAGACGATTAATGGATATCTGATTAACAAAATGGAGAAAATCCCTGAAGATGGTGATGATTTTGAAATTGACATTGACCGATATCATTTTAAAGTCATAGAAGTAGAACATAAAATGATTAAAACAATAGAAGTCACATTACTTGAACCTAAAGAGAATGAGAATAAAGAGAATCCCGTATCAGAGGTTGAAGTTGACAATAAAAAATGATAAAATTTTCATATTAAGGATAAGGAGCAATTAACTATGTCAGGACATTCAAAATTTGCCAACATTAAACACAAAAAAGAGAAAAATGATGCTGCGAAAGGTAAGATTTTTACAATTCTTGGTCGAGAAATTGCCGTCGCTGTTAAGGAAGGTGGCCCAGATCCGTCCAACAACTTTAAACTTGCAACAGTTGTGGCTAAAGCTAAGGCCAATAATATGCCCAATGATACAATTGAACGAGGAATCAAGAAGGCTGCCGGAGATGGTAATGCAGTGAATTATGAGCATGTAGTTTATGAAGGCTATGGACCCAAAGGAATTGCAATTATTGTTGAAGCATTAACAGATAATAAGAACCGAACTGCAGCCAATGTGAGAAGTGCATTTACCAAAGGCGGTGGAAGTATCGGAATCCAGGGATGTGTATCCTTTATGTTCGATACTTTAGGTCAGATTATCATTGATAAAGAAGAATGCAACCTTGATGCAGATACCATGATGGAAAAAGCATTGGATGCAGGTGCAGATGATTTTAGTGATGAAGAGGATTCCTACGAAATCATCACAGCGCCGGAGAATCTCGAAACTGTAACAAAAGCATTAGAAGAATTAAAGATTCCAATGGCTTCCTCAGAAGTAACCAAAATTCCACAGAATTATGTTGAACTGACAGATGAGGAAAGTGTTAAGAGCTTACAAAGAACATTAGATTTACTTGATGAAGATGATGATGTTCAGTATGTCTATACAAATTGGGATGAATGATAATTCACATAAATTCTTAGGAAAGGCATGTGTATTAAGATGAGAGACAGGCTTGCGATTGTGGTTCCTTGTTACAATGAAGAAGAAGTATTACCAATGAGCATTGAAACATTAATGGATACCTTGAGTCGTATGATTTCAGAACACAAAATAGCGCCTAATAGTTTTCTGTTATTTGTTAACGATGGAAGTCGTGATAAAACATGGACAATACTGAAAGAAGCATATACTGGATACGATAATATATTTGCAATCCAGCTGGCCAGAAATGTTGGACACCAAAATGCATTGCTGGCTGGACTGTGTATGGCCAAGGAACATGCAGATATGGTTGTTTCAATCGATGCAGACCTTCAGGACGATGTTAATGCTATTGGCGAGATGGTTGATGCTTATCGTGACGGCTGCGATATCGTGTATGGTGTAAGAAGCAGCAGAAAGAAGGATTCTTTTTTTAAACGACAGTCAGCGCAAATGTTTTATCGCTTTCTATCAATTATGGGTGTAGAAACAGTTTATAACCATGCGGATTTTCGTCTGATGTCTAAGCGGGCACTGGAAGAGCTCTCCAAATATGAAGAGAGCAATCTCTATTTGCGAGGAATGATTCCGCTTTTGGGTTATCAGACCAGAGAGGTTCTTTATGAACGTAAGGAAAGAATGGCCGGGGAATCAAAATATCCGCTTAAGAAAATGCTCTCTCTTGCTTTTGATGGAATCACATCCTTTAGTACAAAACCGATTACAATGATTGTTACATTGGGAGTTACAGTGTTGTTGATCTGTTTACTTGCAGCTGTATATGCCTTTGTCTCTTACTATCAGGGAAATGTAGAAAAGGGATGGACATCGCTGATTTTATCCATTTGGTTTATTGGTGGGGTTCAGTTGATTTCCATTGGAATCATTGGTGAATATATAGGTAAAATATACAAAGAAGTCAAAAAAAGGCCAAAGTACAATATTGAAACATTTTTATATAAGGAAAATGGAGAAGACAAATGAGTATAAAGAAGACCGGATTTTCTTATTTTGTATGTGTATTGTTTGGAATAATATCAGCAGGTTTTATTATTGCAGCATCCTTTGATGCGGCCAAGACCCTTGGCCAAAAAGACAATCTGATTTTTGCCGGTATCGCTATTGTGGCAGGAATCGCTGTGATTGCTGCTATAACAGCCTTTCACAAGGTGCTTGAAAAGATGACTAAAAATGGTGGTATAGCAATTCCGGAAGCGAGTGGATTTACGGAAGGTGTCTTTCTATTCCTGATGGTTGTTGGAACCTTTTTGATGCGTGTGATCTATTTGGCATCTCGTGGTGGTATATTCACGACGGATACAAGCTTACTTGATGCTGCAGTGGATGGAAGCGGTCTGTCGAATTATTCTAACATTGAGATATTGTATGTTAAGGCATTGGGATATGCAATTGCATTGTTTGGTACCAAAATTGTTGCTTCTGTTTATTTTCAGATAATCTGTCAGATGATCATTATTGTTTGCCTCTATTATTCTGTGAAATTATTGATGAGCAGGTTGCCTGCAGCTTTGGCAATTGTATTCTATGCATACATTCCTTATTCGGTGCATTTGATTCAGGAAAATAATCCGCAGGTGTTTATGACAATGCTATTTGCTATTGGCATCCTGTTGATTATTTTGTTGTCAAGATTAAGTCATTTTATGATTGTTGGTTCTGCAAAGAGTTTGCTTGCTTTTATTGGAACCGGATTGTATTGCGGTTTTCTGATATATCTGGATCCGGTTGGATTAAGCCTTATTTTTGTAGCGATTGCCATGTACAAATTTGCACAGAATGAGGATGCTGATCTTCCGGGGCAGAAGGTTGTGCCGCAAAGTATCGTTACAATTCTTGGAATTATTCTTGGATTAGGTGGAAGTCTGTTTGTCAAAAGCCTTTTATCCGGAACAGATATTGTAAATGAGTTGAACAATTATTTGGCAGTCTTTACATCAGGAATTGAGATCAATACAATGATTTCGCTGCCATTTAAAGGAAGCCTCTTTTCATTGATTATGGTATGTGTGGCATTTCCATGGATTGTCAGAATCTTTAAAATTCAAAGAGATTTTGGAAGTCCGATTATGATTGTTGCTTTTGTTGCCGTTGTATTATCCTTGCTTGGTTTATCAAGCATTGAATACAATGGTTTCATGACATATCTCTGGTGCATTTTTGCAACATTTGGAATTTTTAGTGTCGCAAGAAATGATATTCAACGTGAGGATGTTGAAGAAGCGAAGAAGGAATTTGAAAAGGTCACGAAAACTCCGGTCTTTACGAAGAAACCGAACGATAATATTGTTACAAAATCAGCAAATTTACAGAATAACAATAAGATAACAAGTAAAACTCCGCAAGTGAAGCTTACTTCAAATGTAAAAACAAATATACGTGAGATGGAGGCATCTCTTGACTTTTTGAAGAAAGGTGAACCTCAGGCAGTGAGCAAACCGGTTGCACCTAAAAAGCCTGAAGTGGTAGAAAAAATGGAGCCAAAACCAGAGAATGCAAGCAATGGTATGGTGATAAATGATCATAAATCTGCGGCAATATTAAGAACCGGAAGCGGTGAAAATGCGCCAAAGACTGCAATTGTAACACAAACAAATAGTGTAACAATTGAAGCACCAACGGTGTCACCAACACCGACACAGACGATTGCTCATCCACCGGTACAGACAACTATACCGCCGACAATGCAGCCACCGATTCCTTCCAATGGGATCAATCAGAAACAGAATGATAAACCAGAGCCTGTTGCGAATACTGACAAACCACAATCTGTCAGTGCTGTTCCGCCTAAAACCAATGCTGTAATACCTCCGGCAGTCAAGTATGGCAGACGGTTGGATTATAAGACGGCCAAGGTCAGCAAAGGGGATGACAATCCATTGCTCGGCAAAGGAAATCCCGCTTTAAAAGCAGCTACTGTAACACAACAGGTTATTGATGCTAAAAAACCGGTACCTACTCCACCTAAAGAGGATACCATGAAAACTGAAGAGCAAAATGAAGTTGAGACAGTTACTGCACCTGTAAGACCGGCATTGGTAACGGCACCAGAAACAGTACCAGCGGTTGCTCCGGGTATGAATATGAAAAAGCCGGAAGAAGCACAGGATAGTAAGAATAATCAGGAACATATGTCCAAGTCGTCCACTACGCTGATTCACAATCCTTTACCTACACCGAAGAAACATGTTGCAAAGGAATTGGAATTTGATATTTTACCACAAAGCACTAATATGCATTTTGATATTGTTGATTTGAAAGAGTATGATCATTTTGATATTAACTAAAGAATTGGACACACTAAAGCAGAACCATAACGGTTCTGCTTTTTTTCATAACAGATAAATACATGTGTAATGTAAGTCAGGAAGAACAGCGGTATAATAGGAGTAAAGGAGAATACGATGGATTCAAATTATGATTCTAATAAAGAAGCGAACAAACGAACGGAACTAAAGGAAATGGGAACGGTTGAAAAACAAATTAACCATGGAAAGTATGAGATCATATCAATCATTGGAGAAATAGAAGGACATGATAATCTCTCAGGCTCTACCAAAACGACGAAATATGAGCATATTCTGCCCAAACTTGCGGATATAGAATTGTCTAAAGACATTAAAGGAATCCTCTTTTTAATCAATACGGTAGGTGGCGATGTAGAAGCCGGACTTGCTATTGTCGAAATGATTGGCTCACTATCCAAACCAACAGTATCCCTGGTGCTTGGCGGAAGTCATTCTATTGGCGTTCCGATTGCAGTTAGTGCAGATTATTCATTTATTGTTCCATCAGGAACGATGGTAATTCATCCGGTTCGTACCAGTGGAACCGTTATTGGTACAAGACAGACATTTGACTATTTTAAAAAGATTCAGGAACGAATTACTACCTTTGTGTGCAGCCATTGCCAGATCTCTGAGCAAGATTATGAGAAACTTATGATTGAGACAGGCGTATTAACGAAAGATATTGGAACAATCTTAATCGGACGTGAAGCAGTACAGGCGGGACTGATTAGGGAAGTAGGGGGGATTAGACAAGCAATGGCGCGATTATTAAGTGCATCTAGTGACAAAAAGTCTTCGAAATGATATAATAAAACAGATTTTGTATGAAGAAAATGTTGGGAGGAAGAAAACGTGGCGTCTTCGGGTAGAAAGCCTAGTAACAATACAACAAGAAGAAAAAAAGCGTCAACAGCATCAAAGACGAAAACGACCCCTTCCAAAAAACAGATTGATTCTGTAATTGAGCAGGAAGTGATTGCACTAATTCTTTTTTGCATTGCATTGATTTTATTTTTATGTATGATCAATGTGATTAAGGGAACAGTTGGCCCGGCAATTAAGTCAATGATGCTGGGGGTATTTGGATTACTTGGTTATATTATGCCAATCATCATGTTTTTAGGGATTTGTTTTCGTATATCGAATCATGGCAATCAGATTGCAATGGTCAAATTAACTGCAGGAGTTATTTTGATGTTCCTGATTGGAATGCTTATTTGCTATATTACCGGTACAGATTTTGCCGGAATTTCGATAAGAGATGATTTTATAAAGGAACTATATCATATACAAAATGGGGGCGGGGTTGTTTTTGGCTTACTTGCGCTCTGCTTTTATAATATTTTTGGTAAAGGCGGTTCCATATTTGTACTGATTTTGCTTATTATTATCAGTCTTGTAGTGCTTACCGAAAAATCATTTTTGACCAAAGTTAAAGACCAAAGCTGTAAAATCTATCATCATGTAAGGGGCAATGAGGATGATGAGGATGATGAGGATACGGATACAGCCAATGAAGAAGTGGTAACTGGGGAAGATACACGAACGAATAAAGGGACAAGTAGAACCAAACGTCAGATAAGAATACAGGAAGAAGAAGAGAAACGACGACATGCACAGGAAATCAAAGAAGATGAGAGAATTCTTGGGAATGGACGTGCACATAAGAAAATAAACTTTAATGATGAGATTGAGCCGCAAAAGCCACAGCGCAATCGATTGGATGACATACATGAAATTACAATAAATCCGGTTGAAATCGAAAGTGAGCCGGTTAAGAGTAAGGTAATGCCTCCGGTAATGGCTAAAATCATTGCACCGGAACCTGAAATTAAGATACATAGCAATATAGCGGAAATTGAAGAAATTGCAGTTCCAACAATCAAAATTCCGGAACCTGAAGAAATTATCCTGAATACAAAAACGGAAGATCTGACAATGATGCCTCAGCCTGTAACAGAGCGAACGCATATGGAGCCTAAAGCAGAGGTAAAAGCAACGGTTACAGAATCCGCTCCAATTATTGTAAAGGCACGCAAATATGAGAAACCAAAGCTGAATCTTCTAAATAAGAATGAAAAGAAGGGAGCAGGGGATTCTGACCAGAAATTAAAAGAAACCGCATTACTATTGCAGCAGACGTTAAAAACATTTGGCGTTGCAGTTACGGTAACGGACATTAGCCAGGGACCTTCTGTAACAAGATATGAGCTTCAGCTTGGAGAAGGAATCAAAGTAAATAAAATTGTCAATCTGGCGGATGATATCAAGCTCAATCTTGCAGCACAGGATATTAGAATAGAAGCACCTATTCCCGGTAAAGCGGCGGTTGGAATCGAAATTCCAAACAAAGAAACAAGTGAAGTGCTAATTCGTGATTTGCTGGAAACTACAGAATTTAGAAATGCTTCCTCAGATATTACATTTGCAGTTGGAAAAGACATTAGTGGTAAGACGATAGTTGCTGATATTGCCAAAATGCCGCATATGTTGATTGCAGGAGCGACTGGTTCCGGTAAATCCGTTTGTATTAATACATTAATCATGAGCATCCTGTATAAGGCAAGTCCAGAAGATGTCAAATTGATCATGATTGATCCAAAGGTTGTAGAATTAAGTGTTTATAATGGCATCCCTCATTTGATGATTCCGGTTGTAACAGATCCGAAAAAGGCGAATGCCGCATTGCAATGGGCAGTTGCTGAGATGACCAAGCGGTATCAGGCATTTGCGGATTTTAACCTTCGTGACTTAAAGGGCTATAATCAGAAATGGGCAGAACTGAATGCTAAGGGAGAAGCCGGTGAAATGAAGAAAATGCCGCAGATCATTGTTATTGTAGATGAGCTTGCGGATTTGATGATGGTAGCATCAAAAGAAGTGGAGGAATCCATCTGTAGATTGGCTCAATTAGCAAGAGCTGCAGGAATCCATCTGATTATTGCAACGCAAAGACCTTCTGTAGATGTTATTACAGGATTGATTAAAGCAAATATGCCTAGCCGTGTAGCATTTAAAGTTACGAGCGGTGTTGATTCAAGAACCATATTGGATATGATTGGCGCAGAAAAACTTCTTGGTAAAGGTGATATGTTGTTTTATCCACAGGGATATACGAAACCGCTTCGAGTCCAGGGAGCATTTGTATCAGATAAAGAGGTTGGAAATGTTGTTGAATTCCTTAAGAAAAATGCGGGTACAGAAGTATATGATCCTTCGGTAGAGAGTGAAATCGCAGGTTTATCCGGAGAAGGTAATGCAGAGAATACTGCTAAAAATTCTTCTGACAATTCCTTTGATGCTTATTTTGATGATGCATGTCGTTTTGTTGTAGAAAAGGAAAAGGCATCGAGTGGTATGCTGCAAAGAGTATTTAAAGTAGGTTATACGAGGGCGGCAAGAATTGTAGACCAGATGGAAGCTGTCGGGGTAGTCGGACCGGAAGAAGGTACGAAGCCCAGAAGAGTACTGATGGATAGTTCACAATTAGAGAACTTTTTAAGAAATAAAAACAGTTGAAAGGAACAGACATGAAGACAGATATTGAGATTGCCCAGGAGGCCAAATTAGAACCAATCAAAGAGATTGCAGCCCAATTAGGCTTGGAGGAAGATGATTACGAGCTTTATGGTAAGTATAAGGCCAAAATTAGCGATAGTTATCTTGAGAAAATCAAAAATAATCCAAATGGTAAACTGATTCTTGTTACTGCAATTAATCCAACACCAGCTGGAGAAGGAAAGACAACGACCAGTGTTGGCTTATCAGAGGCATTTGAACGATTACATAAAAAGGCAATGCTTGCAATTCGTGAGCCATCGTTAGGACCCTGCTTTGGAATGAAGGGCGGTGCTGCAGGTGGCGGATATGCACAGGTTGTTCCGATGGAGGATTTAAACTTACATTTCACCGGAGATTTTCATGCGATTACATCAGCCAACAATCTATTAGCAGCTTTATTGGATAATCATATTCAACAGGGCAATCAACTTCGAATTGATACCAGACAAGTGTTATGGAAACGCTGTATGGATATGAATGATAGAGCTTTGCGTAATATTGTAGTGGGACTTGGTGCGAAGACAGATGGATTTGTTAGAGAAGACCATTTTATTATTACAGTTGCTTCAGAAATTATGGCGATTCTATGTCTTGCAGAGAATATGCAGGATTTAAAAGAAAAACTTGGCAATATTATTGTGGCATACAATTATGATGGAGATGCTGTTACAGCAAAGGATTTAAAGGCTGTTGGCCCCATGGCGGTCTTATTAAAAGACGCAATCAAGCCTAATCTTGTACAGACGCTGGAACATTCTCCGGTATTGGTACATGGCGGACCATTTGCCAATATTGCACATGGATGCAACAGCGTAATTGCAACAAAAGCTGCTTTGAAAATGGCTGATTATGTCATTACGGAGGCAGGCTTTGGTGCGGATCTTGGAGCCGAAAAATTCTTTGATATCAAATGCCGCAAAGCTGGATTGAAACCGGATGCTGTCGTTTTAGTTGCTACAATTCGTGCATTAAAATACAACGGATATGTAGATAAATCCGAATTATCCAAGCCCAATATGGAGGCGTTAAGAAACGGCAGTTGTAATCTTGTGAAGCATATTGAAAACCTAAAGAAATATAAACTTCCAATAATTGTTGCAATCAATGCATTTAGCTCAGACACAGCGGAAGAAATTGCTTTTGTAGAAAATCTTTGCAAGGAAAATGAGGTTGATTTTACTATTTCAGATGTATGGGCCAAAGGAGGAGAGGGCGCAATAGAACTGGCCAATAAACTGATGGATGTACTTAAAAATAATGAGAATCATTTCCAACTGCTTTATTCTGATGAACTGGGCATTAAAGAAAAGATTGAAACAATTGCCAAAGAAATCTATGGAGCAGAAAGCGTAAGCTATCAACCACAGGTCTTAAAGCAGATCGCTCAATTGACCAAGATGGGATTGGGTAATAATCCTGTGTGCATGGCTAAGACTCAATATTCGTTGTCTGACAATCCTAAATTACTTGGAAGTCCTAAGGAATTTGAATTAAGTATCAGAGATTTGTATGCAAGTGCAGGGGCAGGATTTATTGTAGCACTGACAGGCAGTATTATGACAATGCCCGGACTGCCCAAAGAACCAGCAGCTTATCGTATTGATATTGATAATAATGGAACGATTAGTGGTTTATTTTAAAGACAGGAGAATGCAATGGCTAATTTAATTGATGGAAAAAGAATTTCAAAAGAAATAAAGGACGAGTTGAAGGAGAAAGTAGCGAAATATAAAGAAGAGGGTACGACGATTTCTCTTGCGGTGATTCAGGTTGGAAATGACCCTGCATCCAGTGTTTATGTCGGAAATAAAAAGAAAGCCTGTGAGTATATAGGCATTCGATCTCTTTCCTATGAATTGGAAGAAAATACCTCACAAGAGGAACTTCTAAAACTGATTGCACAGCTGAACGAGGACGCTTCCGTTAACGGTATTCTTGTACAGTTACCACTTCCCAGACAGATTGATGAAAAGAAAGTGATTAATGCAATTGATCCAAAAAAGGATGTAGATGGATTTCATCCAAGTTCCGTTGGCGCACTGGTAATTGGGGAAAAAGGCTATGTATCCTGTACACCGGCAGGAATTATACAGTTGTTAAAAAGAAGCAATATTTCGATTGAAGGCAAGGAATGTGTAGTCATTGGAAGAAGTAATATTGTTGGTAAGCCGATGAGTCTACTTCTTTTAAGAGAAAATGGAACAGTAACTATGGCACATTCAAAAACGAAGAATCTTAAAGAGGTGTGCAAAAGAGCTGATATTCTAATTGTTGCTATTGGAAAACCAAGATTCATTACAAGTGATTACGTTAAAGAAGGTGCAACAGTCATCGATGTTGGAATTCATCGTAATGAAGAGAACAAATTATGCGGTGATGTTGATTTTGATGATGTCAGCAAAATAGCAGGAGCAATCACACCGGTACCCGGAGGCGTAGGTCCTATGACAATTGCGATGCTAATGAATAACTGCGTAGAAAGCTATTTAATTAATCAAAAATAACAGGAAGGTTCACGCTTATGATTTGTCCGAAATGCGGAGCAAAAATTAAAGAAGATCTGCTTTATTGCAGTAAATGTGGAGAAGAAATTCACTTTGTGCCAGATTTTGAACCGGAAATTGAAAACAGTATTCAGGAGACCTTATCTGAACTACAGTTTTTAGATGAAGAGGGTGAATTTGAATCAGCAGAAACACAGTATTTAGATGTGGATAATACCAACGAATCAAATGTAGATGACTTTGAAGATGATTACTTTGAGGATGAATTTGATGAAGAATATGATGGCGATCTTTTTGATGATGAATTTGATGAAGAAGCACATGTATTTAAACAGATTTTA
>JAKQFQ010000426.1 GCA_029558315.1 Bacillota bacterium | reverse complement strand
GCCGGCGAGCCTCTTTTGCATCAATTCGGCTTTGATCCCTCGGGAGATGATCATCTCCCCCCATAGTTCATTGGATGGAGTATAAGCATCCGGCAAATGCTTTTGGGAAGTAATATAATCGGCGCCTTGGCCAGAAGCGATTCCTCTCAGTCTTGCAGATACCTGTTTGCCTTCAACAATCATCTTAGCCCTATTGAAGTCCCTGGCCACTTCTGTCAGCCAGCCATCGGTGCCGCTGCCAGCTTTTTCCGGAGAAGAGAAAATTTCGATGTAGCTGGTTGTGCTCTTCTCAACCTGAGGCGGATATTTGGAGATATCGGGCAGGATGTCTTTTAGATCTGTGCCATCAATCTCAATCGGTATACCCTTATGCGCGACATTGGTCACATCGATTCCTTTTATGATGGTGGGCAGAGTTAGATCTGTGTTTGTAGTTCCGAATATGTACATCCCTACAAAAGTCAGAAGAAATACTGCAAATGCCAACCCCGCTATCTTTAAAAGCACATTCTTGTTTTTCTCATCTATCATGCCTATTTCCCGTCCTCAATTTTTATAATATTTTGCCTGTTTGATCAGATTATCGATCTCAATCATGCCGGCCATCTCCTCCATCTCGCCGCTTTCAATGCAATTTAATCCCGAGATCTCCAAAAGCAGCTTATCCAGCTTCAGCAATATCTGTTCGTTGTCTTCAATGGCTGCATCTACAAATTTTATATATTCGTCATAAACCTTAAACTTTTCTTCCATGAGTTGCTCCGAAAAACCTCCTGTTTCATGTTTTTTCCTGATAAAAATGTAGTCATCTTCATCAAATGCATTCAGCTTATTGAGGATGCTGCGAATGTTGATAAAGAATATCCTCTCTACCTCGGAGATGACCGCATCAAATTTCTTGTAGGCGATCTCAGAATCGCTGAAGATCTGCAGAAGGATATCCCGGATTGTTCTGTTCTTTTTCTGCAGCCGCTCAATTTGATCCAGCAGCAGTCCAATGCTTCTTTCGAATGTTTTAATCTCCCTGTGCTCATTCAGGCCTCTGATATAATCTTGCACTGAAATCATCTTATTGATCGGAGCAACCTTCTCCGGCTCAGCGAGGAGCTTATAATTGCCATAGATCAGCCCCGCACCGCTCAAGAAGATTACTGTGCTGCCAAAGGCGGTTGCCAATGCACTGGCACCGCCCAATTCCAATCCAATCAATCCCGGGGAGAAGGTGATTATGTTAGCTGCGGCAATGCCTAAATTCAGGCTCAGCAGTCTAATCTGCTTTTCTTTATCCATAAGCTCTTGCCACCCGGATCATTCTGCTCTGGTATTCTCAAGAGGTATTTCATATTACTGTCGATGATTCCAATAACAAATTCACTTATTGTTATTATATAATATAGAATATATATTAATAGTAATAATCTTCAACTGAGTCCAGGAAGGTTTGAACGCATTTCATATATCCATCCGCTTCTGCCCTGATGGCCCAATGGACGCTGCAAGACCATTAAAATG
>JAKQFQ010000520.1 GCA_029558315.1 Bacillota bacterium | reverse complement strand
GAAACAGGAGGCGATTGCCTTCTCACATATCGGTTTTTTGAAAAGTGCCCTGCATGGAAGCTCTATGTCTGCAAGGCCAAGGACTCTTTTCCTGTTAACTCTGGCTGCAGCCGGGTTTATTATTATCGGACTTGCCGATCCTCATATCCCATTAGAGCAGGCAAAAGAAGGGGTAAATGTGGTCCTGGTCCTTGATGTGTCCGGCAGCATGCAGGCGACCGATTATAAACCTAACAGGATTGAATCATCCAAACAGTCTGCAGAGATCCTGTTAAGATCGCTTGATCCCAAAGATTATGCAGGAATTGTTACATTTGAATCCGGTGCAACAAGTGCAGCCTATCTCTCCCCAGACAAGGATCGCGTAATCAGGAAACTTAGGGCTATACAGGTTAAGGAAGGTGCAACTGCCATAGGAGACGGGCTTGCACTTGCAGTTGACATGGTCGAATCCATACCCAACCGGAAGAAGTTGATCATACTATTATCTGACGGTGTAAACAATGCAGGTGTCATACACCCTGAATATGCTGCAAATTTTGCAAAAGAGAAAGGAATTCAGGTGTTTACTATTGGCATGGGTTCAGATACACCCGTGGTTTTAGGATATGACTGGTTTGGAAATCCACAATATGCGACGGTTGATGAACAATTGTTGCAACAGATTGCAGAGATAACGAATGGTCGTTATTATAAATCCGTGGACGATCGGACCCTTTCAGAAGTCTATGCAGATCTGAATAAAGAGATAGATCGTGAGATGGAAGATACCAGTATCAGTGAGTGGCTTTTTATTGGTGCACTTATCCTGATATCCAGCGAAATGTTGCTTAGATATGGAAAAAGGAGGATTATTCAATGAATGTTAAAATCATCTTTTACATTCTTGCCGGCTTTTTGTTTGTCAGTGGAATTTTTGTGACTGCTGATGAGATATCTCTCTCTTCCGGTCAGTCAGATTATTATTACAAGATTGGAACAGATGCACAGGTACCTTTCACCATTGATAGCACTTTTCCAGGAACACTTGGCGGCACACTCCAGTACAGCCTTACAAGGCACCAGGCTGACGAGGGTTTTTCAATATCACAGACCAATACCCAGTCTCAGTCCTTTCCCATCGCCCCTGGAAAGACCAGCCATGCGATAACTTTGACATCAGAAACAGAGACTGATTATGATCTCTCATTACTCTTATTATACCAGGACAAAGG
>JAKQFQ010000381.1 GCA_029558315.1 Bacillota bacterium | reverse complement strand
TGAAGTGCCGACAAGGGACATATCCTGAACGCCAACATCGCTGATACGGTATGCGTGGTTGTAAGTGCTTTGCTGTGAGTAACCTGCGCGGTAGCCGAAACGCGATGTGATGACAAGTCCTTTCACAGGGGTTAGATTTGCATACAAGGTGCCACGGAGGTTGAACGAATCTGTTTGTGAATCAGATCTGTCCCTCATGACCGCCGGATGATAAACCAGGTTTCCGACAGCCTGTGAAGAAATACCATAGATATTGCCATCGGCATCTTTTGGAAGTTCCAGTCCACTATCAATCTTCTTTTTCACAAACTCGGGAAGATTATTATTGTCATACGTCCAGGGAACGATAGGTTCGAAAACAAGCATTGAGCCAAGAACAGAAACATTGATTCTCTGCATTTCAGAAACCGAACGGAGCATTGACTTCTGAATGGAGTTGTTGGTGCCTACAGTAAGCCATTTGGTAATCTTGTAATCGGCATTAATCTGGCCGGTAAGTCTCTTCATGACATCCTTGTCCCCCGCGATGATACCGTTGTTACCAACGTATGTAAGAGAGATATACAGGTTTGATTTGTCGCTAGAACCCTCTACGCCGATTGTATGCCTGAAAGTCTGACCTTTCTCCAGCATATAATCGGGCCAATAGGTGTCTGTCTTGCCATCCCAGAAAGATTTTGAGTTGTTCCCCTGGAGTTCCTGATACTCAACATATGTTTTTGCATCCATAAGTTTGGGAAGATTGGATGCAGACTGGGTTGAAGACATGAAGTTGTAAAAGATTCTGCCTTTTCCCGAACTCTTTCCTGACTTGGTGGTAATAAGGATAACCCCGTTACCTGCCTCTATACCATAAATGGCGGCAGATGCAGCGTCTTTGAGGACTTCAATAGAAGCGATATTGTCCGGATCGAGATAACTCATACTGGCGACCTTCAAGCCGTCAACGATGATTAAGGGAGTTGTTGAGGAGTTTGAAGAATAACCACGGATCTGAATGCTCGCCTCTGAGCCGGGAGCTCCTGATGCATTCACAATCTGAACGCCGGCAGCCTTTCCTTGCAGTGCCTGCACAGCCGAGACGCTTGAACGATTTGAAAGGTCGCTTTCCTTAATAGAAGCGACAGAGCCGGTAAGGTCGGACTTCTTTTGAATACCATAACCAATCACCACCATTTCTTCAAGCTCAACAGCGGCCTCTACAAGGACTACATCTATTACCTGACGTCCCGAAACCGCGATTGACTGGGTTTGAAAACCCATAAAGATAAAATCAAGTGTTGCATTGTCAGGCACGGAAATAACGTACTTACCATCGAGGTCAGTCACTACGCCGTTTGTAGTACTTCCAACCTGGATAACAGTAACTCCGGTAACTGGGACACCATGAACATCCTTAACCGTACCATTTACGGAGATGTTTTGCGCATCTGCGACAAAAGGCATTGCTACTAGTAGCAAGGTACTAAGAATTTTAACAATTTTTTTCATTAAGTTTTATTTGATTAAATATTAATGTCCGGAGAAATTTCTCCGAATTGAGTTTATATATATATTAACAAGTTACAGAGTTAAAATATGACAAGATGCTTTCAACTTAGTCATTAAATCATAGAGGAACGCACGGATTTCCCACATATCCAATTCATTTTCAGGCATATTTCGCCATGCATTAATGTGAGCTGTTGGAAGATCCCACATAGCGACCATCTGGGCGCCTTCCAAAAGATTAGCGCAGTATTCAGCTGCTTCAAGTATCTCCCTGACATTTTTAGCTCGTTTCGTTTCCATTGCAAGAGCGGCTTCAGCCTCAGCTAAAGCCAGTTCTACGTGATGTTCAAGGTTAGGGTTCTCTTTGACCACAGTATTTAAATCACGATTCCTCTGCATACCCATAAAAGAAGTTATGATGGAAGGATCCCGGATGGTGCCGTCAGGATAGAAGAAGCCGTGTATAGGAGCAAATCCGCCACGTATCATCAACTCGAAAGCATAGAAGCCGCAATTATGTTCATAACATTTGCCAATGGCAAGTTCATATGGATTTCCTCGTCCTATGCAACCCGTTTCGCTGTTCATAAGTGGTTTCCCATACTTCTTCGCGACAGACAAGGCTATCTGCCAAGCAGCTTCAATTCTGGAATCAGATTGCTTATAGTCGTGAAAAGTGATAATGTCAACAAGGTCTGCAGAAGCCTCTTCAAGGTTAGCAGAGAACTGAACCCCTACAGTGATAGGGTTCTTTTTGTCCAGCTTCTTTACAAGTTCGCAATAATGGCGGACATGACGGAAAATCTCAGCTCTATGAGCAAGATGCTCCTCTTCAGAAGTGCATTTGTCGTGATATGGATTACAAGTTGGCTCGTTCATCACATCCCAGCAAATAATGCCTTCTTCACCTTTCATAAACTCGATGACCTTCTTCACGTATGCATCTCCCTCCGATTCCCAGAAGCTTGGTTTTAAGATTTCAGGATTCAGTGAACAACCGTCCCAAAGGATAGGCATAACCGATATGCCCATCCTGTTAGCTATACGTACATAATTTCTGAAAGAGGTAAGATACTGCTCGGGATTAGCCTTGTATCTGCTGTAATACAGACAAATCCTGGTGCTGTTCATCCCTATTTGTTTCCCATATCCGAGTTCACGGCAAATCGTCTGTTCATCCTGATGCCAGCCAAAATAATGATTTCCACGAATGTGGCTGTAATCGTTTAATAATTGGGCATTTACCTGTATAGACAAGAATGCAAATATCAGCAAATTGAAAATAAATGCAATATGTCTCATAAAAATATTAAAGCTTTTTAAATACAGGTATATTCTCAATGGTAACAGGTACAGTCACATACTGCCCTCCATCGTAATGCTCTCCGGAATGGAAACACTCCCAACCATTTTGATTGACAGGCAGATACACTGTCCATTCCTGAACTTTGGCTTTTGTAATCGGACATACCAGATAATCGGGGCCAAACATATATTCTGTTTTCTGTTTTAGAGCTTCCTCATCAAATGGGAAATCGAAAACTAATGGCCTCATCATAGTGTAGCCATCCTTAGACACCCTCTTTGCGACATCAAGGATATATGGCCTGATTTTATAGCGGAGTTTGATATTATCAATATAGATTCTATTCGTCTCCTCGCTGTAATTCCAGGGTTCAGTATGACTATTCGATCCATGAACCCTCATAAACGGAAGGAAGACAGCTGTTTCAATAAACCTGAGCATTAATTCCTGATATTCAGGATTGGTGTACTGATCCCGGGGACGGGAGAATCCGCCTGCATCATATGTCCACCAGGGAAGACCGGTTGCTGACTGTCCGAGACCTCCGACAATCTGACGTTCGAATGCTCCCCAAGTACCGCGAATATCTCCAGACCAGGTAATGACACCATATTTCTGACTTCCTGCAAAAGCACTTCTTGTCAGGACAACGGGCATTTTATCCGGTGCATAGTATTCTTTGAATCCATTGTACATGGTCCGGTTTGCGACAAGAGGATATACGTTCCTGTAGACTTCTCCGGGAATGGTATTGTCAGCTACACGTCTGTCAAGAAGTTCATAATCGTTGTCAGGCTCAGTGGCATCAAACCACCAACCATCAAAACCAAGAACCACTAGACTATCTCTAAAGCTGTTCCAATAGTACTCAGCAGCCACTGGATTGAAATAATCAATCCACTCAGTACCTGGGATGAAATAACCCTTAGCTGCAAGGTCATTACCTAGTGTTGTGCCCAGATGTTTGTTGCGTTCATTCAATGTTCTGCTGCCTACAGTTGCGACTCTTGACCAAACAGAAATCATAATCTTGTAACCAAGGTCGTGAACCTCATCAATCATGGCTTTGGCGTCAGGATATTTTGTTTTGTCAAACTCCATGGAGTTCCAGCCTGTTTCACCCCAATATTGCCAGTCCTGAACAATCATGTCCATTGGGATATTTTTATCCTTGAAACCATGTGCTGCTTCGAGAAGCTCGGCCTGAGTGTCATATCTTTCACGGCACTGAATAAATCCGAATGCCCAATCCTGCATGGCAGGGACCGGCCCGGTAAGTGTTCTATATGCAGCTATCACTTCGTCTGCAGAACCGGCAAATACAGTATAATCCAAGTTCTGAGAAACAGGAGACCAAAATGTAGTTGTCTCATCGACCTTTCTGATGTAGAGTTCGACTGAGTCTTCAGCAGATCCGTTAATCGCGATAGAATGTGTGCCGGCAGATAAATCGACAAAAGAAGAAACTGTAGGAACCCAGGAATTATCATCTTCTAATATTACATTCCCGTCCACGGTAATCTTATGTCCAGAACGGATACCTTGCTTTCCAACACAAACAAGAAGAGAGTATCTCCCTTCTTCATTTATTTCAATATTCCCCTCGTATAACTTCCCTTGAGGAATAATCCTTCCATTTGGTGCTACAACAGGTTTGGCAGAAACTTTCTCATTCGGATAGACCGTATAGGCAGTTTCACAAGGATTAAAATCGGTTCGTCCGTAATTATGCCAAAGAATTCCATAGCCTTTGCTGGAAATTATTACAGGAGATACAATCTGCGTATTATTCTGGGTAAGCCTTCTGGACAAGCCAAAAATATCAAGTTGGTTATCTTGAAACTGACCAGTGCCAAACTGGTGATCCCCTGGTTGCATAATATAAGATTGTGATGCCTCATACGTTGAGTCTCCCATTACTGTGGACTGCTTAAGGATCCTGCTACCAGGTTTTTCACGAAACAGTTCATGACCTTGTGCATCAAAGAAAATCAAAGACTCGGATGACTTATCATACTGGACCATCATTTTCGAGGTTTGAAGAATAATGGAAGAATCATCCTTCTTGACACTGAATTCAGGTGACTTGAATTCCTCGGTAAATATCAACTCCTCAACATCGTGGGTAGGAGCGCCCAACATCTGGACACGGACTGAGTTCTCCGTCATCGGTGTAAGAAGAAGAGGACCTGCAGATGTTTCAACCTTTACAAATGATTCTTTTGGCGTGCAGCCAAAAATCAAAAGTGACAGGGACAGAAATAAGAAAGTTATTTTCATTGTATTATTTTGGTTATTTGTTCTTTATCCAGACTGACATGTCGCCAGCACCTCTATGATTCCAGGCATAATATGGAATAAGGACAAGATCAGATCCATCAACGATAATCTCATCTATACCATATAGTTTATTTGGATCACGTTTGACAACTAGACTTGGATTCTTGTCAATAACGGCTTCCCGAACTTTAATTCCCTGATTATCTACCCATTCGGCACAATAGACAATAGGCCCCTTCTCAATAGCAATTTTCCCTTCATCATCCTTCACCAGAGGATTAGCTTTTACTACTCTGGGTATTACATCCATACTGAGTTCAACCTTGTCTTCTGCTTTCCACTTGCGGTCAATGCAGAAATAGCCATCTATCAACATCGAATGGACTTCTACCCCATTGACCTTCACGGAATACCCGGGAGTAACGGTGTCGGCATAAGTATATAAATCTGATGGGACCACTTCATTCCTTACCCAACCCGGAATTCTGAGTTTAAGTTCAAAACCTTTTTTCGGGGCATCCTTTACAACAATAGACACTTCTCCATCCCAGGGATAATTAGTAACCATCGAGAGTTTTACATCTCCATTCTTAACACTTGCCGTAACATTATTGGACATATAGAGATTGACAAATAAATCATTGTCCTTCACTGAATACATATATCCCGCAACTGAAGGAATGAAACGAGCGATATTTGAAGGACAGCAGGCACATCCGAACCACGGTTGACGTTTATGACGACCATCAGACTCTAACGGATTTGGATAAAAGAACGTACCTCCATCAAGAGAAATGCCGGAAAGGACACCATTATAAAGGGTTCTCTCCAAAACATCAATATACTTGGATTCTCCATGTAGGAGAAACATCCGGAAGTTCGTATACACATTCCCAATTGCCGCACAGGTCTCACAATATGACGTAAGGTTTGGAAGTTCATACGCATCGCCAAAAGCTTCACCTTCACGTCGGGCTCCTACCCCGCCTGTAAGATACAGTTTCTTTGAAACCAGGTTCTCCCAAATCTTGTCGATGGCAGCAATATATGTCTGATCTCCTGTCAGAGCCGCAACATCAGCCATTCCAGAATACATATATTCAGCACGGACGGCATGTCCGACTGGTTCATCTTGCTCAATAACCGGAATATGTGACTGACGATATGAGTCCATTCCCTTTTCTCCGCGACCGCGCATATCAATGAAGAATTTTGCTTCGTCAAGATATTTTTTATCACCTGTTACAGTGTAAAGTTTTGCAAGCGCCATTTCGGCAATCTGATGACCAGGGACATGGACGTTCTGTCCTTCATTGGGACCAATCTCACGGCATACGCAATCTGCATATCTGATGGCGATATCCAGAAAAGTCCTTTTCCCTGTAGCACGATAATGAGCAATAGCACCTTCAATCATATGTCCGAGGTCATATAACTCATGGCTATCCTCTATCTGAACCCACCTTTCAGCACCTGACCACTTGTGAGGGGCTTTAGGATTCCTTGTTCTCGCTGTATAAAGATATCCGTCAGGTTCCTGGGCTGCAGAGATTAACGTTAAGACACTGTCTATATATGCCTCCATCCCGGGATCCGGATATGTTTGCAAAAGATAGGACGCGCCTTCAATTGTTTTATAGACATCAGTATCGTCGAAGGGCAACCCTCGAACGACAAATCCGAGATCCTCTTCTGATTTCATCTGTTCAGCTGCCTGCACAAAATTCCTGTATCTTCCGGTTTCTTCACACTTGCTGAATGCAAGAGGAATAGTAACTTCCCTTGATGCCTGAAGCCTCTGACCCCAAAAATGGTCAGTTACCTCTACTGATGTAAAAGCTACCGGACTGTACGGATAATCATGTATGTTTTCCTTCTTGCCAGAAGCAAGAAGGAAAACATTTGCAATTAAAAAACCTATTATAACCTTCATAACCTTTTTTATTTTTTTTCAACTGGTGTAAGGCGATATGCAATAACATCATGTGATTTAACAGTAACGTAAACAGTATTAATTACATATTGCTCATTCAAGAATCCTTTTCCCCTTACCAGAGTACTGAAAGGTTCTCCACCATTCCATAAATCTTTGACAGAATAATTTACTGAACTAAAAGAAGTCCTTCTTCCACTGATATCATCACGTACTTCCAGCGTCGACCAGTCAAGCGTAACGACAGTATCTTTTTCACCGATATTCATAACACAGAATGCCCAATCACCATTTACCAATGGTTTGAACCAATACTGGAGACTGTCGACTGATTTCAAACGAAGACCCTGAATCCCGAGAGAGTCCTGATCGATGGCAATAAGATCTTTATTCTTGATAATGGCCAGGGTCTCTTCTGACATATTGGTCAAATCATTGCCAAGGATGAGAGGGGCGGCCATCATACACCACATTGTAAAATGAGCTCTATCCTCACTCTCAGTCATATCATAGAAGACGCCATCGACTGTGATGCTGTTACCAACCTCAAGCATATCAGGGTCATTCCAATGACCGGGACCTGCATACTTGCGTAAAGGAGCATTGATTTCGATAATCTCCAGGACACTCTGTGGCTTCCACCTTCTACGTCCATTTTCATCATATGATGTTTCTAATGGTAAAAAAGCGGGCCCGATATCGTGAGTCGTACGCCACGAGTGGCTTACATCAGATGCCCACTCCCAGGGTTTGCTTGTGCCCCATTCGCACATACTGAAAAAAATGGGACGTCCGGCCTTCCCAAGTGCATTGCGCATAAGAATATATACCCCTTTTGCATTAACATCCTTTGTAAAGCACCAGTCATATTTCAGGTAGTCGACACCCCATCTTGCATATGTCAAAGCATCTTGATACTCATAACCATGGCTTCCTGCATAACAAGCACAGGTAAAATCACCCGCATCACTGTATAGCCCGAGTTTAATGCCTTTGGAATGGAGATAATCTGCAAGAGCCTTTATCCCTGAAGGGAATTTTGCCCTATCCTCCTGGATAAATCCTTTTTCATCACGTTCACCATGCCATCCGTCATCAAGATTAAGATATACATACCCGGCATCTACCAAACCTAATTCAACCATCTTGTCAGCAGTAGATTTTATAAGATTCTCATCTATTTCTGTCATAAAACAATTCCAGGAACTCCATCCCATTTGGGGCGTATTTGCAATATTTTCCCATTTAGGGAAATCAGCTGACAAACGGGAAGGTTGTGCTAGTGCAGGGATTTCGAAAACAGCTGATAATGCAATTGATATGAATAAAACTATTCTTTTCATATTCTGGATGGTTTATTTAGTAACAGGAGTGAGTCTATATATGACAACATCATGAGCCGGTATGGATACCTTGCGGTTCTTCTTAGCTGTAGTAAAGGTTTTGGCAGAAGAGTTCCAGAGATCTTTCGCAGAATATGTGATACCTGCGAAATCGGTCTTCCTGCCACTCAGTTCGTCATCAACCTCAAGAGCAGACCAATCCAGAGTCACTTTTGCTTCCTTTTCTGAGGCGTTCAGGATGCAGAATGCCCAGTCTCCATTAATAAGAGGTTTGAACCAAAACTGCAGTCCATCCTCTTTCTTAAAGCACAACCCCTGTACTCCAAGCGGATCCTGATCGATAGCAATGACATCCCTGTTCTTGATGATTGCCAATGTTTCACCTGATATAGTTCTTAAATCGTTTCCAAGAATAAGAGGAGATGCCATCATACACCACATCGTGAAATGAGCCCTATCCTCACTCTCAGTCATATCATAAAAGATACCATCGACTGTAAGACTGTTACCAACCTCAAGCATATCAGGATCATTCCAATGTCCAGGACCGGCATACTTGCGCAAGAGCGCTGTCTGCTCGATAATATCCATAACACTCTGAGGCCTCCAATTGCGTCTTCCTTCCTTAGTATATGAAACAGGAACCGGCATAAAAACAGGACCGATGTCGTGAGTCGTCCTCCATGAATGAGATACTTCGGAAGCCCATTCCCAAGGCTTACTGGTTCCCCATTCGCACATACTGAAGACCATCGGCCTGCCGGATTTGCTAATCGCGTTGCGCATAAGGGAATATGCATCTTTTGCGTTGAGGTTCGAGGTGTGACACCAATCATATTTCAGATAATCGACCTCCCAGGATGCATAAGTCATGGCGTCCTGATACTCGTGTCCTCTACTGCCCGTACAGCCATTACAAGTAAAATCCCCGGCATCGCTATAAATCCCGTATTTTAATCCTTTAGAATGGATATACTCTCCGATCGCTTTCATTCCTGAAGGGAACTTCTTTGGATCCCCTTGTACGAATCCGTTGGTATCCCTTCCTCCGGGCCATCCGTCATCTATGTTCAAGTACACATAGCCAACTTCAGCGAGGCCAAGATCCACCATGGCATCTGCCATTTCCTTTATAACATCTTCATTTATGTCAGTCATGAATTTATTCCAGGAACTCCACCCCATTTGAGGAGTATTACATACTCCTTCCGATTTGGGAAGAAAGGCAGTTGGACGCTGCCTTTGAGCAAACGACAAATTTGAAGATAAGAGAATTGCATAAACTGCAATCAAGAATGTTGTTTTACGCATAAGTTATCTGTTCCAATTAATAGTAGTTTGTATAATACTAATAACGGATACAGATAGGGATTCCCTAGTAAGAAATAGAGAAAATTTATTGAAGGAAAAACATGATTACTGATATTGTCAGATAATCAACGAGATGCGACCTTAATGCATCAAGAACCTTTGAAATATGATATTCAACTCCCTTTACAGAAATACCGTACATACTTGCAATTTCCTTATATGAAAGGTTATCAAACCTGTTCTTCACAAAGATGTCACGGGTGTTCTTTGGAAAAGATTCCAGGGTCTTATTGACAATAGTGATGATCTCTTCCTTGAAGACTTCATTTGGATCAAAAGACTCCAACGCCATAATCCTAGTATCTAACTCCCATAATTGAGTTGAAGAATACTGTTCGGAAACGCTATTCATCACAGAGATATGCCGAAGATGGTCGATACATTTGTTTTTCAAAACAGAAAGGATATACGCAGGTATGTTTGTATCCTCAAAAAGACTTTCTTTCTTTTTCCAGAAAGTCATAGCAGAATCCATCACAAGATCTTCAGCGACGCTGTTATCCTTGACATATGAACAGGCAAATCTAACGAATCTCAAATTATATTCGGTAAAAATCCGAGTGAAAGAAGAAATATCAACCTGCATGCCTTCGTAATCTTATGTAAAGATAGCAAAATAATTATTATTCATTACTTAATAAGGGTAGCCTGATGAGGATCAGAATGAATAATCATTTCTATGCGTTTGGGAGTCCAGGAAGATTTGTCGGTGGTGAATTCAGGGACATTATAGGATTTGAAAAGACGATGGTTCTGATCAGGATCACGCTGAGGCAGCAGGAAAGGCTTATGTGCATTCCCCTCTAAATCAAAATAAGCCAGGTAGATTCTTGTGTAAGAGCCGTCATCACGTCTGGACGTAAAAGCGATCCATCTGGAATTGGAAGACCAAGACTTAAAACTCTCTGCTCTTGGTGAATTAATCTCATCCAACGGACGGGTAATTCCAGTTTCAAGATCAGTCAGGTAAATATCACCTGATTCATGCCACACGTGAAACGAACCATAACTGCCCACACCGCTCAATAGGTAACGGCCATCCGGAGATGGACGGGGAGTAACAGCGCTCAAACTATCAGATTCGGCATCAAATACCAACGTTGGTGTGCCAAATTCCCTAGTCTGAGGATTGAAGCCGATGGACCAGATGTTATATCTGATCTTCTCGGTTATCATTGATAAGTCAGTGGAAGGGCCTGCTCCGAAATCAGGCAGATATGCACTGGCGTAGAAGAGCGTTTTACCGTCAGCAGACCAATAAGGAAAAGTCTCAAGGCTGAGCGAATCTCTTACGATATAACCAGTCTCTTCTGTGTAGACATCGTAAAGCACCAAATCAGACTTAGTATCATACACTTCAACTTTCTGATTCCCTTTAGCGACGAAAAGTTGTGAAGTGGAATTTAATGAATAAGCTATCAGATTTTCTTGCGGATGCCAGGAAGGATATACGGGATTTGAAATCATGTCACCCGTCATAAACTTAATTTTCGTGCCCTTACCTCCTGTGACGATAATTGTACCGCCATCGGTATGCCGTGCATGGAATTGGAAGGTGTCCGGATTGTAGTTCCGGAATGAATGGCAGTTGATACACTGCTGCTCAACCCTTTCACTGACAAGGGCATTGTTGTAGAGATCCCTTTCTTTAAACGAACTCAGGTCTCTCTGCCTTAGAACCAGATATCCATAATTTGAATAACCGGGTTCAATGAGCCGGTACGTCAAATAACTGTCTATACTTTCCTGAGCCACAGTACAAGTGAATGAGTCATACTGAAGCCATTTATCGTCTCGTTTCACAAAGACTTTGAAGGAGATACGGCTTCCTTTTGCTTCAGCAAGCATTTTATGCCATATCCTTTCCGGAATTCTAACTTTCGGCCCCCTGAGGATGAATGTCTTGTCACCACCACTCATTTCTACATAACAGCGATCTGCAACAGATAACACATCGAAATTTATAGGAGCTATGTTGCAGGGGATGATTATATCGGCATAATCCGGATACAATTCTAAGCGGTCAGCGGCTTTTTCAGCTCCATGATACCTGGGAGAGGAGCAAGAAATCGTTATTAATACTAGTAATGAGATGATAAATGGTTTCATAGTAGTGCTGAAATATCATTATAGTAATAGTAAAACCAGTAAGTATTGCCATATTGCTTCTTGAATTGTTCCCTCGCCTTCTCTGATTGCGGGTCCCGGGTCATATTCATGCTATTGCTAAAATTGCCGAACTGTCTGAGAATGGTCTTTTGAGAAGACAGTATGTCAACAAGATTACCCATAAGTCCGGTATCTCCGGTCATACTGGCAAACAAAGCTATGGCTTCGGCAATCCCGGTGGTAACATGAGAGCCGGGGAACAAGCTCGCCCTGTTAAAAAAACAGAAAACAGGTTTCTGACTGTCTTTCCAGGAGAGCAGTGTGGCCATCTGCCATTCGTATATCTGCTCATTTACATATTCAAGGTTTGAAAAATTCCTGAGAAGCATAGATTCCAGAGGCTCCACCGCCTCATATTCTCCTGCGTCCTGTCTCATCAAGGCAAGTAGTAAACTAAACTCGCCGTCTGTCTTCATGGCATCAGGGTTATCCAGAAGGCTTAGATGACGGCGGACCCATTTACCCTGAAACCAATTGCGGGAGACGATAGTAATGTATTTGCGGGCAAGTTCATATTCTCCCCTCAGCATCGCATTCCTCGCCTGATACTTGTAGAAATAAATATTTTTGGAGAATGATGCCGATGTCTCCATCACCAATCTGTCACAGCTGTTAACCATCCCGCAGTAGTACAGCACAGGAGCTGCACAGATATAAGAGACAGGAATATTAGCCCTGGTACGCAGGCTTGCGCTACCATCCGGATATTTGAACATATCTTCAGTGAGCCTCCCTTTTTGGAAAAGGGCAATATTGCGATATAATACCTGGACTCTTGTAGGCTCCTGATGCTGCTTTGCTAAGCGGAGTATGGCATTCCAATCATTATAGGAGATGGCCCGCTCCATTGAAAGCACGGCTTTAAAATTCGAGTCCCAATTAGTAAAGGCGGCAAGAAGAACCACAGCAACCGTTAAAGACAATACTGAAAACCTGAGTGAAACCTTTTTTGTAAACGGAATAATTAGGGTTGAAAGTATTGCCAGGAACAAAGGAATCATACAAATGATATTGTCTTGGAATTCCATATATGGCAAACCGGCCATGAAGACATATTTCCGGTTGATTCTCAGATATATGTCAGGCAAGAATGAGCACAGAAGAGGAACGCAGATACATATAATCACAGCTGCCAGGCAAGCAGCCACCCTTTTATCCTTTTTGTCCAATGCAATAAAAACAGCAGGAATCATTGCATAGATCCCTATTATAGGGAAGAATACAAAGACTGATGACAGAATGAAAAGAATCTGATGTTTTCCGCTCTCAAACCATTTTCTGTAAATAAGGATTATCGCTACTGCTGCAATCAAGCCAAGTGTCTGGGAGAACAGCATGCCATAGGTTTTTAGAAGGAATACCGAATAATCAAGCCTACAAATAAATAGAAGAAGGAAAATGGAAGGAATGAAAGACATCGGCCATCTTGATTCCCCGAGTCTGAATGCAGTGCGTACTAAAAATGCAAGCAACCAAAGGAAAAGGGCAATTAATAATGCCCCAAGCGAAGGAAAATGACAGAACTGTGTCAAAAAAGTCCCAAACAGGGCAAGAATCCCACCCGGCTGATCCATAAAGACACTAAACTGTTCTATGTTCCATACAAAAAGGGAATACTGCTCCATATGAAAAAGTAGCCCCCCCTTAAATACAAGCAGGGAAAAAAAGCATACAAATACGAAGATAATATCGGTTATTAAGTATTTATGTGCTTGCAAGTAATGATTATTATTGATATTGTTGCGCATGGTTTCGTGAAGACAAACTTATCAAAATATATCAATCGAAAGCTAAAAACAGGAAAATAATTTCTCCTAAAACGCAAACCATGGTAATCGACGGAGTATGGTGCATCTCGATTCATTTGGCAAGCCTGAGGCCTCTGCGCTATATTCCTTCGGAATGCACCAGTATTTCTTCAGGTGAGGCTTATATTCGTTTTTGTAGAATGCGACCAACCGGCATTGTGCAGAAACCGCACATACCCGACATCATTAGTGATCTCATAAACAATCACATTATATTGCGATTTCGTTGTTTGTTTTAATATTTAAGTTTATATTTGCGAATAAAATCACACTATAATGTTAGTCAAGCAACTTGGAGAAACCATAAGAAAAAGGAGAAAGGATTTAAGTATAACTCAGCCTCATTTGGCTGAGCTGGCTGAAATTAGTACTAATACCTTATATAAATTGGAACGGGGGCAGGGCAATCCTTCATTAGAGGTTATAAACAAATTGGCTGATGTTATGGGAATGGAACTGACTCTTGAGGTCAAAAAAATATCATAAAGTAAATGAGAGCAATGGAAGTTTATCGTAGCGGAATCTTAGCAGGAATACTGATAGAAGAAAATCGTAATCAATACGTATTTAGATACGACGACTTTTATTTTACTGATATAACCAAACCAGCTATCAGTTTAACACTTCCTAAAACAAAAAAGGAATACAGAAGTGAGTTTTTGTTTCCATTCTTCTCTAACATGCTAAGCGAAGGCGTAAACAGAAAATTACAAAGCTCTCTGTTGCATATTGATGAAGAAGATGATTTTGGATTGTTAATGTCAACAGCGCAAAATGATACCATTGGAGCTGTTATAGTCAAACCGATATCTGCACAATGAACCTAGATGAAATAAAATACTGCCCGGGTACATTAGCCGCAGGTCACACAACGTATAGCCGAGGTTGTCTAAAGAATATGTTTAGCGGCAAAAAGGTAAATCATGTATTACCTTATGAGCATCCACAGCAAAGCGAAGAAGTTGCCGGGCAGTTTATGGAAAACCGCAAACACATATCTATATCGGGCGTTCAGGAGAAGTTAAGTTTTATTCTTGACAAAAATATTTTACGCCTGACCAAAGAAGGAGAGCAGGGAACTTATATACTTAAGCCTATACCAAGAGATTTAAAACAAGTTGACCAGCTTCCGGCAAACGAACACCTGACAATGCAAATTGCAAAACAAGTCTATGGAATAAACACGGCAGAAAATGCCATGATATTTTTTAGAAATGGGGCCCCTGCTTATATCACAAAAAGATTTGATGTAAAAAATGATGGAGGCAAATGGGGAAAAGAAGATTTCGCATCTCTTGCCGGTAAAACTAACGATAATGCAGGAGTTAATTTTAAATATGAGTACAGTTATGAAGA
>JAKQFQ010000366.1 GCA_029558315.1 Bacillota bacterium | reverse complement strand
AGTTGCCGGAGCAATAAGATAGCCGCATCCCTTCCAAGAACATATTGTTTACCGCACTTTTCACACTGAACATACAGTTCCTTCTCTCCCATAGAATAATCATTCTGCTGCGATCCCGATTCGAATATATTGGTTTTAGAGAATGTTACATCTTCTAAGGATGATACCTTCTTCATGTAATCTATGAAGTCAAAAGCAAATCCCTTCTGCTCCCACCCTGATTCTGAAAGTTTGAGTTTCTGGAGATAGCTATGAATCCCAAGTGTGGAATTTGTAGTTCTGAATATTAAACCCAAAATCAACAAGCTTATCAGAGCATAGGTTATCCAAAAAGAAAGACCTCCCAGAACTCCTCCTCCAAAAATCATCATAAATGGGTCAATGGGGTCTCTTAATGAGATGGCAACTAGACACCACACTGCTATACCCAGAATAATGCACGCCCAGAACAAATATCGTGCTATTTTGTGCGCTCTTACACAATTGTAGCAACGTGGTACAGTTAAAATCTGTGATTCGTGACGGAAAGTTATTTTATTAAATCGAGTTACAATCACAAATAAGCTCGACAGATATTCTGCAGGGCGTCGATCACAAAAACAACATACGTTAGAATGGTTCGTAGATGTATATTGTTCTCTAGTCATGAAGTCCCCCTAATAAAATCTATACTGATAAGATGAATAATAATCAATCTTCAATCATTGAATGACAAGTTATGGAATGCCATCTGACTTCCTCTAAGAACGTAAAAATTATGAAATCAATTATTGCTCCGGCAAGTAAATATGGAAACATATTTCCTGTTGTCTAGGATTGAAGGACAGGCCTTTTTGTATGGCATCGTAATTCATCATTTCTATGTTTAGTTGCCGGAGCAATAATGTCCGCATCCTTGGGAAACACCAGAACATAGGTCTTCTCCTCAGAAGTGTTCAGATCACACAGAACGACCTTCGAGTTCATGGTCACGACATCAGGGGGCACGTCTTCCGGCAATACTATTTCCGCCTGTTCCAGTT
>JAKQFQ010000354.1 GCA_029558315.1 Bacillota bacterium | reverse complement strand
CCATAAAATCAGCTGCTTTCTATGATTTTTCTTCATCCAGGTCACATATTCCCCATTCTTGTACCCATTGAGCTGGAACATATGAAGGTTATAACGCAGTACTAAATAGTAGATCGGCAATACAAGCACTGCCACTGCAATAGCTATGATATCCATTGAATAAAACTCCTGTACTATATTTACTCTATATTAAAATAAGAATGCATAATATTGCGAAATATAATGGGCTGCTCCAGGAAGCAGAAATGTCCTGTTCCCTGAATTACTGCAAGTCCTGCTTCCAGAATCCGTTCCTCCATCAGCTTCGCATCCGCAATTGGCGTTGCGCTATCCTGATCTCCCCAGATTAACAATGTATCCTGTTTGATGCAGGGAAGCAACTCTGTCAGATCCTCATTCACAGCTTTGACCATACACTGACGCATCATGGGTGACGCATTACGATAATCCTCAGATCCCTGATTATTCTTCCACTCATCTATTAAATGTGGACATATCGCATAAATGAACTTCAGTCCAAGCAGCCTCTTTATAAAATGATATTGTTTGATTTTCATTTTCTGGCGAAATGATTTCTTAGGCAGAATTCCTGCACTGTCTACCAGTACAATCCTCTCAATTGTGAACGCAAGCTGTTCCCTTGCTGCAAGTTTGATAATCACTCTTCCGCCATAGGAATGCCCCAGAAGCGTTGCACGGCTGATCTCAAGCTCTTTCATCAGCTTCAGGAAAAAGTCGGCATAGTCGTCTACTGCCCAGGCCTCTCTTGGCTCATCACTTTGTCCAAATCCCGGGAAATCAAATTGAACCACGCGGTAATGACTATTAACGCAGGCTGCAACCGAGTCATAAACCTTCAGTTCAGTTCCCCAGCCCTGCAAAATGACAATCGTGTCATTACCATTGCCGGTAATCTGATAATTAATCTGATATCCATCTACCTTTACTGTCATTTCGCTGCCCCTTCATGATTTTTCTCATTACTCCGCCCTAACAGATAGTCAGCTGAGACCTCAAAATAATCGCAAAGAGCCAGAATGGTCCGATGGCTGATCTTGGTATTCTGCTGGCGAAGAATCCGGGTTATCTCAGATTCCGAAATCGCCGCTGCATCAGCCAGATCTTTCTGCTGGATTTTCTTCTCTCTCATCAATTCTTTTATTCTGTCCACAATAAGACTGTACTCATTAAGCATGACAAACCTCTATTATTAAATATATGTCGTTGAAATTATAACATGCTATCAGTTGCGTGTCATTACCTTAATTTCGTTTTTGAAATTCTTATAAAAGAATTCAAGGAGGTCGACCATCTTGAATCTATATCAAAAACAGTTCTATTCTACTATAAATATGAGGAACCGTAAATGCGTTACATCATATAGTAATAACAACACTGCATTGGAGTCATTACCATGAATCATCCAAAGACTTTACACTCTCTGCATCCCGGAGAATCCGCAATGATTACTACCATTCTGACTACCTGTCCTATTCGCCAGCGTCTCCTGGATATTGGTTTCGTCAATAATGCTGTTGTCCGGTGCCTGTTTGCAAGTCCAGCCAAGGATCCCGTTGCTTATCTAATCTGTGGTTCTGTTATTGCACTCCGTGAAGAAACCTCTGAAAAGATCATCATTCAAAAGTTGAAAGGTCTAATGGATTGAAACAATAAGAATATGTGAAACGGAGACTTGTATGAAGGAGTCAAAAACAATTGCGATAGCCGGCAATCCAAATGTTGGTAAAAGTACAATCTTTAATCATCTCACCGGGCTTCACCAGCATACCGGTAATTGGCCCGGCAAAACTGTAACCAGTGCGAGAGGAACTTTTCATTATCATGATACTACATATACTTTGGTCGATCTTCCCGGTACTTATTCACTTATGTCACAATCTGCCGAAGAAGAGATCGCAAGAGAGTTTATCTGTACACAGTCACCGGACGCTGTTGTTATTGTCTGCGATGCTACCTGTCTGCAGCGAAATATGAATCTGGTGCTTCAGACACTGGAGCTTACCAATCGTATTGTTCTGTGTGTGAATCTGATGGATGAGGCAAAGAAAAAGGGAATTACGATAGATCTGGATTCGATTGCCAGGAGATTAGGGGTTATGGTGGTTGGTACGATTGCCAGAGACAAGAAAAGTCTGTCGAAACTGCTTGCTGCAATTGAAGTAACTGCGCATCAGGAGCCGGAAAATCAAAAAGCTGTTGCTGCCTCTCTATCTGCCGAAGAAATAAACCACAAAGCAGCTTCTGTCTGTGCCGATACCATCATCTATAAAAAATCAGATTATTATCATCGTGATTTAAGAATTGATCGCATTCTTACCAATCGAATCACAGGCACACCGATCATGCTGTTGCTTCTTATGTTTATTTTCTGGTTGACCATCTCAGGTGCCAATTATCCGTCCCAGCTGCTTTCCCGTGGTCTCTTCTGGATTCAGGACCGATTAAGCGATCTGTTCGTTGCCTTCCATGCACCGGATTGGTTACATGGTATTCTGGTACTTGGAATTTATCGTGTTCTGGCATGGGTAGTTTCTGTAATGCTCCCTCCCATGGCAATCTTTTTTCCGTTATTTACATTATTAGAAGACCTGGGCTATCTGCCGCGCATCGCATTTAATCTTGACCATCAATTGAAAAAGTGTTGTGCCTGTGGCAAGCAGGCGCTGACCATGTGTATGGGGATGGGATGCAATGCTGCCGGTGTAATCGGTTGTCGGATTATCGATTCGCCGCGAGAACGTCTGATTGCAATTATCACCAATAATTTTATGCCCTGTAATGGCCGGTTTCCAACATTAATTGCACTGCTAACCATGTTTTTTGTAAGTTCTCAGTCCGGGCTTTACGGTGCCTTTTGCTGTGCATGCCTGCTGACATTATTAATCGCGCTGGGTATCCTTATGACCTTTATGACCTCCAAAGTGCTATCCTGTACCCTTTTGAAAGGAATCCCCTCTGCCTTTGTACTGGAGCTGCCTCCTTATCGCAAGCCACAGATTGGTAAGATTATCCTCCATTCGCTAATGGACCGGACCTTGTTTGTTCTTGGTAGAGCGGTTGTCGTTGCAGCCCCTGCGAGTCTTCTCATCTGGATTATGGCAAATATCACAGTCAATCAACAGACACTTTTATCCTGTTGCTCTGATTTTCTTGATCCATTTGGCCAATTGCTTGGCATGGATGGTGTTATCCTTCTTGCATTTATTCTTGGCTTTCCCGCCAATGAAATTGTACTTCCTATTATCATCATGACCTATCTTGGCAGGAATTCCATCCTGGAAATGAACAGCATCCTTGAATTGAAACAGCTTCTGGTTGAGAAATGTCTTCCCGGATGGTTCCCCCCCCTTGTGGCAGAGCCTCTGTTACAATTGTCGAAGACATTTCGCCGTTATGGTATCCGCGCCTTCTATCATCTCCATGGGCGTTCCGGTAAAGACAACCTCACCGCCATTCTTACCGCCATCCGGTCCAATATCAATCAGGTAATCTGACTGTTTCATCATGTCCATATTATGTTCAATGATCAGTACCGTGTTACCCTTATCCACAAAACGATTGAACAATGTAACCAGTTTCTCAATATCCGATGGATGCAGACCAGTCGTCGGTTCGTCCAGAAGATAAATATTCCCTTTCTTGTTCATATATTTGGCCAGCTTCAGCCTCTGTCTCTCTCCACCGGATAAAGTGGATGCCGGTTGTCCAAGCTTCAGATACGAAAGTCCCACTTCCTGCATCGCCTGTAATGATTTACGTATTTTGTCACTTTCGAAGAAAGAAATTGCCTCCGTCGCTGTCAAATCAAGCACTTCAATAATGTTCTTGCCCTTGTATCGATAGGACAATGCTTCCTTGCTGTAGCGAGTGCCTTCACAGGCCTCACATTCTGTGATGATCGGATCCATAAATACCAGTTCTGTCTCAATGAATCCTTTCCCCTGACAAATCGGGCATGCGCCTTGGGAATTGAAGCTAAACACCCCGGGGTCCACATGGTTCTCATTGCCAAACAGTTGTCTGATCTCATCAAAGATGCCCAGGAAAGTCGCTGGCATAGAACGATTGGTTGCCGTAATGGCTGACTGATCGACCTTGATCACCCGTTCTTCATACATTCCGGCAAAGACACCGGAAATTAACGAGCTTTTACCGGAGCCGGCTACGCCGGTAATTGTACACATCACACCCAACGGGATATCAACGTCCACATTTTTAAGATTGTGAAGATTAGCGCCTCTAATCGGCAGAAAACCTGTTGGTTTACGCACTCTGGTCTTCACCGGAAGGCTGATCTTCATCGCTTGTGCCGTCAGAGTATCTGCCTGCAGCAGCTTAGGATAAGTTCCTTCAAATACAATCGTACCTCCATGTTCTCCTGCAAGAGGTCCCACATCAATAATATAATCCGCAATACTTATGACATCCTTGTCATGTTCAACAACCAAAACCGTATTTCCTTTATCACGAAGCTGACAGAGCAACTGATTCATCCGACAGACATCTCTTGGATGCATTCCGGTACTTGGCTCATCAAATATGTAGGTCATTCCGGTCAGCGCACTTCCCATATATCTCACAAGTTTTAGTCTCTGCGCTTCTCCGCCCGACAAAGTGGAGGATTCCCGGTTCATATTCAGATACGGAAGTCCAATCTCCATCATTCTGGTCAGCGAACTGACCAGTGCGTGCACAACCTCAGTCACCCTGCTATCATCAATCTCATTTAACACATCACGCAGTTGTGCAAATTCCATCTCGCACATATCATAGATAGAATATCCGTTAATCCTGCAGGCAAGTGCATTCTGATTCAACCGTTGCCCGTGGCAGAGTGGGCACTCTCCTTCCTTCACCAATTGCTGTGACTTATCCTTATGATGCTTACTCATATTACTCAGATCTCTCTTCAAATAATACCTTGTGTACTGATTAAAGATACCCTCAACGTGTTTGTTTTCCCTCTCTCCAAAGCCAGCTCGATTCCCGTACAGGAAAAGGTTGGACTCTTCTTTTGTATAATCCTTTAATTTTTTATTCAAATCAAAGAGACCGGAATCTACATACTGCTGCCAGTACCAGCCGCCCGGCTTCATCGTCTTATCCGTGATACATCCTTCCTGTAAAGATTTATCATAATCCAGAATCGCATCTATATTGATGATGGTCTTCTTACCGATACCGGAACACTCCGGACACATACCGTTCGGATCATTAAAAGAAAAATAAGATGCACTTCCGGCATGAGGCTGACCAATTCTTGAAAAGAGCAGACGCAGAGACGCATACATATCAGATATTGTTCCAACTGTAGAGCGGACGTTACCGCCAAGTCGGCTCTGATCTACGATGACAGATGGTGTCAAATGCTCTATCAGGTCTACTTTTGGCTTACGAAACTTTGGAAGTCTTCCTCTAACCCACGCGGTGTAGGTCTCATTCATCTGCCTGCTGCTCTCCGAAGCGATGGTATCAAATACAATACTGGACTTACCAGAGCCTGATCCCCCGGTAAATACAACAATCTTATTCTTGGGAATTTCAAATGAAATGTGCTTTAAATTATTCTGATATAATCCTTTGATCACAATCTTACTGGTATCTTCTGTCATTGTTTCATTTCCTCCTAATCCTCTTGCTAACTAAGGACATTCTAGCAGATGCTTCTGTTCACTTCCCGACTTTTTTTGCTCTATATGGACAAATTATATCGCTTTTTTGTTTATGTATACTCACATATTGTCTTTTTATGCGATTATTTGCCCTGTTTTTTCCCAGTTTCTATTTATATATTGCCTTTTACAAGCCCTTCATTTATAATCAAGAACAATTTATGAATGAAATGTGAGGTGCTAACTATGAAAACAGATGAAAAATATGAGGATTTACAATTTGACTCTTCCATTAACACTGTTTACCGGGAAAATTGTCCTGCCTGTTTCCCCACACACTGGCATAAATATGTTGAATTAATCGCGATTCCGGAGGATGCCGGCGAAATAGGCTATGGTGTTATCACCATTAATCAGCAACGTTTTGAAATGCACGCAGGCGACATTATTCTAATCTGGCCGGGCGAATTACATGAAATAATTGAAAACAGAGAGTCCAGCATGATTGCTTTGCAATTCTCCATTACCGTATTCAACGAAATGAAGGACTTCGTTCGTTATTTAAGCTTATATAAAAGTTGTCATTTTTTGTCTTTCCAGAATGTTACGTCTCTAAATCAGTCAATGTTTTTTTCTTTAAAACAGATTTTCAGACTTTCCAGAGAGGAATCACGTTTTCGTAATGTTGAAATGCTGATCTGTCTGTATGAAATGTTCATTCTTCTTGGCAATGATCTTGGCGAAAAGCTTGAAACTGTTGAGAATACTGATCCGAGCAAGGAAAAAACCATTGATAAGATTCAAAAGGTATGTCAGTACATCCAGGACAACAGTGATTCCGACATTTCTCTCGAAACAGCCGCCAAGGCCATTGGTTTTAGTCCCTGCTATCTCTCCAGATCCTTCAAAAAAGCAACGACCTATAGTTTTGTTGAATATCTTATGATGCAAAGAGTAAAGCACATGCAAATGCTCCTTTCCGATGGAAAGCTTTCTATTACCGATGCTGCTTACCAGGCAGGATTTCGTAGCATTTCCACCCTAAACAGAGTGTTCAAGCAGTATAGTGGCTGCTCACCAAGTGAGTACAAAAAATACTATAAAGCGAGTGTATGAAAGGAGTTACAAAATGAAGGTATTATTTATTGGAGGAACAGGTACAATCAGTACCGCAATTTCCAGACAACTGCTTGCTGCAGGTCATGAGCTGTATCTGCTCAATCGGGGGAATCGCAATGCCATTCTTGGCAGTCAGATTCACAGTATTGTAGCAGACATCCGGGAGGAAGCAGATGTTGCTGCAAAGCTAAAGGGAATGAAGTTTGATGTCGTCTGTGATTTTATTGGATTTGTTCCAGAACAGGTAGAGCGCGATTACAGGCTCTTTAAAGGAAAAACCAAGCAGTATATGTATATCAGTTCCGCCTCTGCTTATCACAAACCGCTCAAGGATTACCGCATTACAGAAGGAACAACTCTTGCCAATCCCTATTGGCAATATTCGCAGGACAAGATTGCATGCGAAGACTTCCTGTTTAAAAAATATCGTGAGGAAGGCTTTCCGATAACCATTATTCGTCCAAGTCATACCTATGATGAGCGCAGTATTCCGGTTGCTGTTCACGGCAACGGCGGAAGCTGGCAGGTCATCAAACGAATGCTTGAAGGTAAGCAAGTCCTGATTCAGGGTGACGGAACAACCTTATGGACTCTGACACACAACTCTGATTTTGCCAAAGGTTTCATCGGCTTGATGGGCAATGCTCATGCCATCGGAGAAGCCTTTCAGATAACCAACGATGAATCGGTAACCTGGAACCAGATCTATCAGGTCATTGCAGACATCTTAGATGTAGAGTTGAAACCTTACTATGTTTCTTCCACATATCTGGCTTCTGTGTCAGATTATGATTATACCGGTTCCTTAATTGGAGACAAATCCAATACGGTCGTATTTGACAACAGCAAATTAAAAGCAGCTGTTCCTGGTCTGTCTATGAATGTAAGTCTTAAGGAGGGTCTTTTAAGTACGATAGAATATGTACTTGCGCATCCGGAATGTCAGCAGGAGGATCCTGAATTTGATGCCTGGTGCGATAAGGTAATCTTAGTTTTGGAAAATGCAAAACAACAGATTCTTTCTTAACTTTAAACTATATGGTAGGAGGATACGCATGGGAAATGCAGCTGATTCCAATGAGATAACAAGACAGTATTTTGATTCCATTTTACTGGAAACGCGATATCTGGATGCTGATTTACCGTCAACTGATCTCACTCTTTATCAGGAACATTTTGCAACGCCAATTATGACTGCAGCTTTATCTCATTTACATGGAATCTGCGAAGGAGCCATGACCGAGATTGCAAAAGGTGCACACCTTGCAGGTGCAGTTCACTGGGTTGGCATGGGAGAAGATGACGAGCTGGAAGATATTCTGGCAACCGGCGCCAGAACCGTTAAGATTATTAAGCCACACGCTGACGACAGTGTCATTTTTCATAAAATAGAACATGCGATTGCCCATCATGCATTTGCAGTCGGTATGGATATTGATCACTGTTTTAATGGTAATGGTGGCTATGACAATGTCTATGGGCTTCCCATGCACTCCAAATCTACCAAGGAGATTGCAGCCTATGCAAAGGCTGCCTCGGTTCCATTTATCATCAAGGGAGTACTAAGTGCACAGGATGCAATGAAGTGCATTGAGGCGGGTGCGCGTGGAATTGTTGTATCACATCATCACGGCATTATGAACTACGCTGTCCCGCCACTCATGATTCTTCCCGACATTGTGAAAGCCGTAGATGGCCAGATTCCGATATTTGTCGATTGTGGTATCGCAAGTGGAATGGATGTATTCAAAGCACTTGCTTTGGGTGCGACTGCTGTTTGCGTAGGACGTGAACTAATGGAACCTTTGAAAGAAGGCAATGTCGGTGTTACCAGGCGTATTAATGCAATGAATCTGGAATTGATGAGCTGCATGGCTCGCACAGGAGCCCACAGTCTATCCGATATTGACCCTTCCGTGATTCATTACCGAAACTTTTTATAGATTACCTGTTTATACTCTGGCAATAAGAAGGGAGGAAAATAATTATGATTCTGGGATTATCGTGTCCATTACAACATAATTCTCCACAGGAATGGGCGATGAAGCATCGTGCCCTGGGCTGTAAAGCAGTCGTATTTCCTGTTGACTGTAACGCCGATTCCAAGCTTATTGCAGAGTACAAAGACGCTGCTGTCAATGAGAACCTCACTATTGCAGAGGTCGGCATCTGGAAAAATGTATTAGCCGCTGACAAAGAGGAGCGACTGGATGCCGTTAACTATGCTGTCAGGCAGCTTCGACTTGCCGATCATATTGGTGCAAAATGTTGTGTTAACATTACCGGCACTCCCCATGGGCCACGCTGGGACGGAGGATATGCCGGCAATTACTCCACAGAGACGTGGAAACTCATTGTTGAATCTATTCAATCTATCATTGATACGGTACAGCCAAAGCATACAAAACTGGTCATTGAAACCATGCCCTGGATGGTTCCGTCCGATCCGGATGAATACCTAAGACTAATTGAAGCTGTTGATCGGGATGCTCTTGGTGTCCACCTGGATATTGTAAATATGATTAACTGTCCAAAACGATATTTTTTTGCACAGGGGTTTATGTTAGAATGTTTTGACAAGCTCAAAGGGCGAATCTGCAGCTGCCATCTAAAAGATGTGCTTCTGCTGGAAGAGTATACCTTTAAGCTTCGGGAAAGTGCCTGCGGCAAGGGTACTATGCCTTTGGAAGACTATGCCAGACTTGCATAAACAGAAGATCCGCAAATGCCTATGATCATTGAACATTTGCATTCCGATGAAGAATATGTGGAGAGCCTGCATTACGTGATGCAGCGCTTAAGCAACTATCTTGTATAATTGATTGTTTTAACCAACGCTTAAATCCTCCTTTTTGTATGGAGCATATTATTCTGATCCGCCAGCAGCTCTGAAGATATATGCTCCTTTTTGTATGTTTTATCCAGCTTTTCTCCCATCTGGTGACCTATTTGAATTCTGATTATTTAAATGTTATCATTGGTTCAAATGAAAATGAGGTTAGAGATGAATACAAAAGAGATTGTGAATCAGGCAATTAGCTATATTATGGAACATATTGAAGAAGAGATTGCATTGGAAGATGTAGCAGAATACTGCCACTTTTCCAAATTTTACTTTAGTCGCATTTTTAAGGATAAGACCGGTGAGAGTGTTTATGCATTTATAAAAAGGATGAAACTGGAGCAGAGTGCATTTCGGCTGAAGGTAGAACAGGAACGAAGCGTAACGGAGATTGGATTGGATTATGGATACTGCCCTTCCAATTACAGTCAGGCATTTCGCAGGCATCTCAAGGAATCACCCATGGAATTTCGAAGCAGTATTTATGATAAATCCCAGAATCACCCCTTCTATCCGGGTGTAGAAGTTAAGATGGATTCCTTTGCCAAATGTAATTCCAAGGTGAAGATATGCACACTAAATGACATCTTTGTCATTTATGAACGAGTCATTGGAAACTATAACAATATGTCCAGGACCTGGTGTGATTTTGTGGGTAAATATCAGGCTTATCAGGAGAAGGACTCTTTAATGCTGGAACGAACCTTCGATGATCCCTCCATTACAGATGCGAGCAAATGTCTCTATGATCTTTGCATGAGCGTGTCACCAGACTGCCCGCTTGAAAACAGCTATACAATCCCCGGCGGTCGGTTTGCTGTCTATGATTTTAAAGGATATCCACCTCAGATTTATAACGCTTATCAGAATATCTTCAACGTCTGGCTTCCCGGTTCAAAATACACTGTGGATAAACGTTATGGTTTTGATATCTATCGTTCCATCGACTTTAAAACAATGTATATGGAACTTGATATCTGTATTCCGATTGAGTCGTGATATGAGATTTTGAATAGAGCAAGAATTCATAAGAATATTTTCTCACTCCACTCTATAATGAGTTCATTCTAAATAGATTGGAGAAAAATAATGGAATTAAAGAAGATTCAGGAAAACAAATTCGGAACAATATTACAATTCTCAATACCGGCTATTATCTCAATGATTCTAACCGCTCTGATTACGGTGACGGATGGATATTTTGCAGGTAACTACATCGAAAAGAATGCCATCGCCGCCATCAATCTGGGGCTGCCGATTGTGTATCTGTATCTCGGTCTTGGCCTGATGCTTGCAGTCGGAGGTTCCGTCATTGCCGGCATTGCTCTGGGAGCATGCGAGAAGGAGAAATGTCTTACAACCTTTAATCAGACAATTGTTGTTACAGCTATCGTTTCACTGTTCATCAGTGTGGTCTTAACGATCTGCTTTGGCGGTGTCATGAGACTCCTTGGTGTAGAGAACTGCCTGGAGAACTACTTTAGGGATTACTATCAGATTCTACTCTGGGAGCTTCCCATCATGATTCTGTGCAATGCTTTGGGTATGTTCATTCGTGGTGAAGGTAACCCGCAGTTCTTTATGGCAACGAGTATATTCAATGTACTTAGCAACGCCATTCTCGACTATGTTTTTGTCGGACGTCCGGGTTACGGAATTAAAGGAATTGCCTATGCCTCTCTGTTGACAGGTGCAGTTAGTCTGTTGTTATTGTTATGCTACATTCTGTTCTGGTCTAAGGTTTATAAGTTTTGCCGTTTTCGATTTGACGCAGTTGCATTTCGTAATACGATCTTTAAAGGAAGTTCTGAGTTTATTGGTAAGATGTCCATGTGTATCACAATGTATGCCTATAACATAGTCATTCTGAAAAATGTTGGCGTTGACGGTGTAACAGCATTCACTATTGTAGGATATGTTTCTTATCTATTCTCTATGATTATTGTTGGCTTTGGCCAGGGATGCGTTCCGCTCTTGAGCTTTGTTCACGGTGCGGGAGATCGCTTTACCGAGCTTGCCATCCGTAGATTAACCAACCTCTGTGTACTGCTCTGTGGAATTGTCCTCATTGTTTTGATGTTTTTTCTTGCAGCCCCCTACAGTCATGCATTTGTTGATAGTATTGAGATTCAGCAAATGGTTGCCTTTGGAACCAGAATTCATGTACTGTCCTTCCTGTTTGCCGGGATCAATACGATTGCATCTTTCTATTTCACTTCCATCTCAAAAGCAAAGGAATCTGCAATTATTTCCTTCCTTCGCGGAATATTGATACTGCTTATCTGTATTCTGACCCTGCCGCATTTCTTTGGAATGACCGGTGTGTGGCTGATTGCTCCTATCAACGAGGCTGTAACAGTCATTGTGAGCATTCTTTTTCTTCTGGTCAATGACAGGTCCTGTAAGCTGCAGGATAAAATTGTCACATAAAATATTAAAATTAGGATTGACAGACCTCGATGTCCTGTGCTAATATCTGTTCAAACCAGTGAGGAAGAGTAAGTACTCTTTGAGATGTTTACATCATTTTCCATTACAGAGAGCTGCAGGCGGTGTGATTGCAGCATGGCAAAGCAAAGAGGAATGGGCTTCTGAGGGCGAGCTGAATTGAGTAGGTGAGCCGGAGCGGATACTCCGTTAAAAACGTTGCACATATGATAGTATGTGAAAAGTGGGCATAATAGATATTACATTATGCCAAGCCGGGTGGCACCGCAGGAGATCAACAGACTCTTGTCCCAGCATAACCGTAGTTGGTTGGGATGATGAGTCTTTTTTATTACTCAAATTCATGTCCCAACAATAAACAATTGCTGATATCAGCAGAAAGGACAATGATTATGAACGAAAACAAAATCCCTTACAAAATCTACCTGGAAGAAAATGAGATGCCAAAGCAATGGTACAACGTACGTGCAGATATGAAGAACAAACCCGCACCATTATTGAATCCGGGAACTAAAAAGCCACTGGCTCCTGAAGAATTAAAACCCATTTTCTGCGATGAGCTCATTGCACAGGAACTGAATAATGATGATGCTTATATTGATATCCCCACCGAAATTCAGGATTTCTACAAGATGTATCGTCCTTCTCCACTGGTACGCGCCTACTGCCTTGAAAAGAAATTACAGACACCGGCAAAAATCTACTACAAATTTGAAGGCAACAATACCAGCGGAAGTCATAAATTAAACTCTGCAATCGCACAGGCTTATTACGCCAAGAAGCAGGGTCTGAAAGGTGTTACAACAGAAACAGGTGCCGGACAATGGGGTACCGCACTCTCCATGGCATGTTCTTACTTCGATATGGACTGTCAGGTATATATGGTCAAAGTATCTTATGAACAGAAACCGTTCCGTCGTGAAGTTATGAGAACCTATGGTGCAAGTGTGACACCTTCTCCATCTAATACCACTGAGGTTGGTAAAGAGATTCTAAGACAGCACCCCGGCACCACCGGCAGTCTTGGATGTGCGATTTCTGAAGCTGTAGAAGCTGCAACCAAACAGGAAGGTTACCGCTATGTACTCGGAAGCGTTCTCAATCAGGTCCTTCTTCACCAGTCGATCATTGGTCTCGAGACCAAAGCAGCACTTGATAAATATGGCATTAAACCGGATATGATCATCGGTTGTGCCGGTGGCGGTTCCAACTTAGGTGGTCTGATTTCACCTTTCATGGGCGAGAAGCTGCGTGGCGAAGCAGACTATCAGATTATAGCAGTAGAACCGGCATCCTGCCCGAGTCTGACGCGTGGTGTATTTGCTTATGACTTCTGTGACACCGGTATGGTATGTCCGCTTGCAAAGATGTACACCTTAGGAAGCGGCTTCATTCCATCCGCCAACCATGCAGGCGGCCTGCGTTATCACGGCATGAGCCCGATTGTATCCCAGTTATATCATGACGGCTTAATGGAAGCAAGAAGTGTAGAACAGACTGCCGTATTTGAAGCTGCAGAGACATTTGCCAGAGTGGAAGGAATTCTTCCTGCTCCGGAAAGCTCCCATGCAATTCGCGTTGCAATTGATGAAGCGCTCAAATGCAAGGAAACCGGCGAAGAGAAGACGATTGTCTTTGGTTTAACCGGTACCGGATACTTTGACATGGTTGCTTACGAGAAGTACAACAACGGAGAAATGACTGATTACATCCCAACAGATGCTGATTTGAAAGCTGCCGTTGCAACTCTGCCTACCGTATAGCATTCCAAATCGTTACTCTCCCAAAGAACAAAAAACAACAGGCTGTCCTGCCAATTATGGAAGACAGCCTGTTTTATTGCGGATACGCAAATGAATCAAGCTCTCCAGCGAAAGCCGATTCCCCAGATGGTCTCAATATATTCCTCTTCTGTAATCTGCTTCATCTTGCTTCTGATATTACTGATATGTACATTGATCGTCTTATCCGCACCGATGTAGTATTCCTCCCAGGCGCTTTCAAACAGCTCCTGCTTGGTAAATACTTTCTTCGGATTCAGCATCAGCGTCTCCAAAATATTGAATTCCTGCCTTGTCAGTCCAAGTTCTTTGCCGCATACCATCACTGTATGCTGTTCCTGATCCAGCACAAGATTTCCCGCAGTCAGACGCTTCACCTCAACCGGTGTCGTCTTGTGAAGCTGCAGTCGGATTCGCGCCATTACTTCCCGTAGATCAAATGGTTTTGTAATATAATCATCCGCTCCCGTCTCCAACAGGGCAACTCTGACATCAATGTCATTTTTTGCAGAAATAACAATAACTGGTGTTTTACACATTTTACGAATCTCAAGCAAAGTCTCCTCTCCGCTTTTTCCGGGAAGCATCAGATCTAACAGAATACAGGCAAAGCTTTTCTGTTTCATATAAAGCAGTCCCTCTGTTCCTGAAAATGCGCTTTGTGGCTCCATATCTTCCTTATGAAGCATCTCGCACAGCATCGCATTGATTTCACTGTTATCTTCAATCACCAGGATTTTCTTCATGACTACTCCACTTTTTCGTTTCTATACTGACTCCGATTCGCCTGTTGAAATATAATCTCAATTCCAAATAAATCATTCTCATAATACGCCCGGATACTGCCACCCATTCGTATTGTCAGCTCCTTGGCAATGCAGAGTCCCAGTCCGGTGGACTGATGATTCCTTGCCTTATCTGACTGATAAAAGCGTTCAAATACCATAGCCGGATCTTTGGAATGTTCCTCCGTGGTATGATTTCTGACATTCAGGATAATTACATCTTCCCGACAGACAAGAGAAACCGCGATCTCCAGATCACCATGAACAAGCGCATTTTTCAGTATATTCTCATAGATTCTTGTAAGCAGTGACGGATCAAGCATGGCATAGCAGGCTTCTTCCGGCAGTTCAACCTTAGGTTCAATCTCCCTATTCTTAAAGTCTTCATAAAAAGAAAACAGATTTTCACAGAGGCACTGCTTCACATCCACCAGAACAGGCGTGATTGTAAGCCCGCCATTCTGCACTCTTACAAATGTCAGAATCAGCAAGCACTGCATACAGAGCCTCATAATCCTGCTCTGTCATTTCTCTAAGTAATAATCTTTCTGTCTCAATCGTCATAAGCTGCCTCATCGCATTCCATATCTCTTCATATCTACCTTACCATTTTTCACTTCAATGCCATCCTGCTGCAATAGCATGGCCTGGACGTTCTCTCCGCCAAACGCAAAGGCTCCTGCCAGTTCACCCTTGGCATTCACAACACGATAGCAGGGAATATTCTCCGGATCCGGATTGTGATGAAGTGCATTACCAACTGCCCGCGCCATTTTCCTATCTCCCGCCATCTCTGCCACTTGTCCATATGAGGCAACCTTCCCCTTCGGGATTCGCTGCACCGCTTCATAGATACGCCTCGACGGGCTATCCGTAATCAGGTCATAGCTCTGTGCAATCATGCGTTTAATCTCGTGGTTTGGAATTGTCCCATCCAAAATAACGGTATTCCAATGCTCCTTATTCTGATGATACCCAGGTTGCACTGCCGGATAACAGCTACGCAGGACATCTCTCCATTCCGGATCAACCTTCACATTCAGATTAATAGCACCATCTCTTTCATAGGTCCAGAGAAATGCTTTCTTACTTCCTTTGACACGAACCAACTGCCAGTTCGGATCATGGAATGGTGCTTCCTGATAGGTATCCGGAAAGGATAACCCATAGGCTAATGCCTCTTCTCTTGTCATCATACTAATGCCTCCGATGCTTTCTCTCCTGCTGATATACTTTATTCTAATACATCTTTATAAATAATTCCACGTTCTTGTTTGTTGATTAGCCATATAGGCATAGGATTTCTGTTTCAATGAAAAAGGCATCGAATAATCCGGCATATTTTTATACGTCGTACCGGACAGCAGAACAAATGTTTGGTATTATGCTATTATATTTTACAAAGGAGGAATATTCATGGGGACAACATTTGATACGTATTGTGGGTTATGCTGCGCAACATGTGAATTCAAGGATTCAATGAATTGCGGAGGATGTATAGCATCATAGGGCAAACCATTTCACGGAGCCTGTGAGGTTGCAGAATGTGCCAAAGCAAAAAAGCGCAACTTCTGCGGGGATTGCGAGAACTTTCCCTGCGATTTACTAAAGAAATATTCCAATGATCCGGAGCACGGAGACAACGGAGCTCGCATTGAGAATTGTTCGCGAATTAAGAGCGCACTGGTTGCAGAAGCACGGGAGGGCTTGAATCCGCTTGCCGTATGTGGTTTTAACTGTAATCACTGCTTTCTCGGACAATGGTGTGGCGGTTGCCGCAGCAGCTATAACTGCTGTTCTTACGCAACTTTATTTGAAGATAATCAGTGTCCTAATGTCGTGTGTGCTACCGCCAAAGGATTGGAAGTCTGTTATCTGTGTGATCAATTAGACGATTGTAAGATTGGTTTTTACAGTAAAGAAGATGAGCATGTTGCAAAAGCTGCCGCCTTATTTATTCGCGAATATGGTCTAGAACGCTCTGAGCAGGCTCTGACAAGACAGATTGAAGCTGCTAAGGCTACTGGCAAGGAGCTAGAAACGGCTACCAGCGTCGAGGAAGCATTTGAGATGCTTAAGAAATATCTCTAGGATATCGTTATTGCATCAAAACAACCGGACTACTGTGATATTCAGCAATCCGGTTGTTTATTTTTCACCTGTTTCTATCTCTTTTCATCACAATAATGGATTACTCATGCTCTCCTTTTGTTTTTTCCCATTGTTCTTTGGTTAAATAATTGGTATGTCCCACTCTTGTTTCTCCCATAAGCGGCACCGCTACCTCAGCACAGGTATGATGGAATATCAATCTTACTTTCTCCTGTACCCGCTTGGATTTTACATTGCCCTCGTAGTAGCCGCACCAGATCGTTGTCATTCCAAGATCTTCAAAACCATGACGTATCAGTTCTCTGGCTGCTTCCGGCATATATCCCTTTCCCCAGAATTCCTGACCAAGCCAGTAGCCCAGTTCACAGTCATCAATTATTTTCTTTGGTTGTTCGCTTCATCCAGTCATCAATTGCTTTTATCTGTTCCTCTGTGTGCAACCAGTGTTCTCCATTTTCAACGATGGTCAGCCTTACATCATGCTGATTGGCAAATGCCGATACCGTTTCCAGCGAAGTAAGATTGTCCCTTTCTCCATAAATAATCTCTGTCGGTACATCCCAATGAATCGGATTGTCTCGCACATAGGACAGATACTTCCAGGATAATGGCTCACCAAAATCGGTCTCGATGATTTCCTTCTCTTCTAATTTCTCCTCCGTGGTGTTCGCCCATCCAATCATATCGACAATCAGCTTCTCCATGTTGACAATCGGAGAGATGAAATACGCTTTCTTAATTGCATTCTCGATACCTGCATTCATGGCAAAGAAAGCACCCACACTGCCAGCAACCAGAATAATGTCACTGTACTTCTTCGTAAGCATTTCCACGGCTGCCCTGATTTCTTCCCGAGTCTCCCAGGGTGTATTGGTCTTGTAATCCAATCCGTAGAGATTACATTCCGGGAAAAATCTTCTATAATACTCTCCTTCTTCTGCATTACCACCTTTACCATGAACGTAGAAAATCACGGTATTTCTTGCTTTCTGTACTCTTTGCTCCCAGTCTTTTTTCGTGATTCTGGTAAAATGTTCCGTTCGCACATCGCCCATCAACGCACAGGGTTTATCTGCTTCTGTATGATGAAAGACAAATCCGCATTTCTCCTGACAACGTTTTGATTTACTGTTGCCGTCATAATAACCACACCACATTGCGCTGCATCCTAAATCTTCAAATACATGCCGCTGCATTCTTCTTACAGCCTCAGGGATATAACCGTTTCCCCAGAAATCAACGCCAATCCAGTATCCAATCTCAATCTCATCTTCCCCTACCCTGGTATGTGACGGTAGTGTCAAATTTCACTACCTATTTTATTGTTTTAACCTTGATTATCAGGGAGTTTATAATAAAAAGAGCACTCCCCCCTTTTTTTTGATATAATGTCCTCGACTAAAAATCCAAGATATCGAAAGGAGCAAATGCTC
>JAKQFQ010000340.1 GCA_029558315.1 Bacillota bacterium | reverse complement strand
ATGGTTATCTGACTCAGAGAGGTTCCACATATAATGCATATCTCATTATTGATGAGAAAATTACTTTGATAGATAACGTAAAATATTATTTATACAATGAAATGATTGAACGAATATCTTCAGTCATTGACCCTGAAAAGATTGACTATATCGTACAAAATCATGTAGAAATGGATCATTCCAGTTCACTTCCCATGCTCATGAATGTATGTCCTAATGCCAAAATCCTGACCAGTCCCAATGGAGAAAAAGGTTTAAGATTACACTATAAGAAAGACTGGAACTATCATGTAACCAAGTCAGGTGAGAGTATTTCTCTTGGTAAAAGATCACTGACTTTTGTTCATACACCGATGGTACATTGGCCAGATAATATGGTTACCTATTGCCCTGAAGATAAGATTCTTTTCTCCAATGATGCCTTTGGTCAACATATTGCTTCTTCAGAACGCTTTGATGATGAATTTCCTGCGAATATTATCCTTGAGGAAGCACGTAAATACTATGCGAACATCGTTTTACCTTATGGGAAGCAGGTTCAGAAAGTATTGGAAGCTGCCGGAGGGCTTGACTTTGATACGATTTGCCCTAGTCATGGTTTAATCTGGCGTGAATATATCAATGAAATTATTGAAGAATATACAAAGTGGGCTGCTAATGAAGCTGAAGATAAAGCCGTTATCATATATGATACCATGTGGAAATCAACCGAAAAGATGGCATCCGCAATCAGAGAAGCATTCGAAGCACTGGACATCCCTGTTCATATGGCAAATCTCCAATTCAACCATATTTCTGATATTATGACTGAGCTGATCACCGCTAAATACATCTGTGTGGGATCTCCAACTTTAAATAACAATATTTTGCCAACCGTTGCAGCTTTTCTGACTTATATGAAGGGGCTTGCGCCAAAAGACAGAACCGGTCTGGCGTTTGGTTCTTACGGCTGGGGTGGACAGAGTATTGGCATTGTGGAAGGGATTCTCAAAGAATGTGGTTTTAATATGATGCCTTCCTATAAAGTTCAATATATCCCTTCCGGTGATGATTTAAACCACATAACTCACTCTCTGTTGGAAGAATTAAAAAAATC
>JAKQFQ010000329.1 GCA_029558315.1 Bacillota bacterium | reverse complement strand
CTCCCTGTTGGCAAAACTATTGAGTGTGCACAGTGATGAATCTGTGCCCACAGAATATGGAATCATGTGTGATTCTGTATTCGCATTATGATATCCGAAAATATCTCTCTTGTACGACCCAAATTCAGGAAGATTACCTTCCATATAATCAAATGAATATATTTTTCTCCCATCGCTACCGGTTCCCAAAAAATCAATCTCAGTTAGCTTCAATCTTGGATCACCAGCAAATTTATCATGTGAAAGAGTAACGTTTAAAATAGTATCAGAATTAAGCAGATCGGTTACCAGTATCCTGCTCAACTTAAGTTTCATAATTGCAAGTGTAGTGTCAGTTGTATAAAAGAACTTCACCTTTTCTTTCATCGATTGGATAGAATCAATTGTTTTTAAACCGTACTCTATTGATGTCCTGGTTTCAAATGTATCAGAATCTGAGCCTGTTCCGTAATATGGATGCGGAGTTTCATAGGTGTGTTCGCATGATGTTATTACATCAGGAGTTGTGTAACCATATCCTTTTATGTAGTAAACCAGTGAGTCTCCTCTTGCTGTTGTAATTTTCCGCAGAGGCCATGCCGTGAAACCCTCTCCACTCAGGTCTACGCAAGTGATCGACATCGGATTACAATCTCTTGTGACAGTCTTGCATGTTATCTCGCCTTCACAGAACTCAAATCTATTTCCCAAGGCATCCCATATCACCAAACTGTCTGTCAGAATTTTGTCGTCAACCGTCGTTTTAAGAATATTTCCGTTGCTATCATGGAAGAACTGTCCAGACCCGCCAGGGAAAAAATAAGAGTATAGATCCGGTTGTGGGTCAATAATCTGTAGATAATAATTCTCAAGCACCTCCCTGGAATTGCATGTATCAAGATTAATTGGTGTGTTACCAATCCATCCGGATATCTCATTATCATCAAGTCCGAAAATTGTTCTTGATATCCTTCCTCCTGCATTCAATACCCAATTCAGACCCACTGGTGTTGCGATATCATCGACTTT
>JAKQFQ010000316.1 GCA_029558315.1 Bacillota bacterium | reverse complement strand
ACATAAGACGTCTCCGTCTTTAATGAAGCCAGCTTCTGTTCTTCTGGCAACAATGCGAAATGGTTAACATTGATACATCCTGCAGAATCAATATATAATCTAAATTTATCAGAAGAGACCGTTCTAAACGATGCTTTATAGTCAGGACCTATAGACAATCCACTATCAACCGATGCCCAATTCTTCTCCACATAATCATAATATTGAATTTTGTAAGAAAGAATAGGACCACATCCATCGTATGATGTTTCGTCTACAATAGCACCACTAACCGGAACAACATATTCCAAATCATATTCAAGCCATTCATTCATATTTGTCTGAGCTCCCCAACGGTTACTCTTATCCGGATTCAAGGCATAAGTGTTTTTCCAGCTAAACAAGGAATCCTCCGTTGTCCATTCTGATGAAGATAAGACAGAGGCCACTTTAGCAGTTGGGCACCAATAAAAGCCTATCGAATCAGGAGTCTTTTTATTGTAAGTCCATTCTATCTGGCTAAGTCCTCCATTTTCCCAAACCACAGGATCAGAAGGATTGAGCCATACAGGAGCAGGAACTCTTGATGGAGCTAAAGCAACTGTCGTAATACTCATCGGAGGCAATACAATATCTGAAGTTGAGGAATATGAAGAAATCGTTTTACTCCAGATATTCTGGTCAGGAACCGTCTGTACGATAGTTCCTGTTTCTGGAACTTCACCTTTGAATGACAATGTGGTTGAATGTTTCACGCTTCCTTTATTTATTATAACAACAGATATATCCTCTCCGTCTGGGCTTTTGAAAGCTACAGAAACAATATCTCTGTTATTTGCAGATATTCCGATACAGATCCAACCTTTCTTCACGAACTTCGAAAAATGTCTTAATCCATGATATTCAGGTTGAACAGAGAAACCATTTGGGTAAGACCATGTGGAGTCAGGTTTGTCCACATTAACACAGCCAGTACCATCACCACCCCATAACAAGCTCCAATGGAAATAAGCTGTTATTCGGTTAAAATTAAAGCCATTTGCAATGGTCCACGCCATATGAACGGGGTCATAAATCGATTTTTCTCGTAACGAACTGTTTTCCGACATAAACATTGGTTTATCCGAATAATCACGGGCCAAGCCTTGCATGGACTCCACATAATCATCAGGATGACTATATCTATCATTTCCATTTACACCTGAATGGTAATAGTGGAAACAGTAAGCACCCAAGATGCTTTTATCCAACTTATCTGTATATTTCTGTGATTGGTTCCATCCAATTCCAAGCACATCAGGTCCTGTCAATTTCGGACGGTTAGCCAAATCTCCTAACATATAATTAACCGCACCTAATGCAGAGGCATAAGAAGCGACACCATCACTCTCTTCGGGATTGAGTATCATA
>JAKQFQ010000310.1 GCA_029558315.1 Bacillota bacterium | reverse complement strand
CTTGGATGGTCTGACGGCAACACATTTCTTCCTGTTAATTTCAATCTTCTGAGCTCACCCAAAGATGAACATGTGCTCTGTCCGGTCCAGGAGACAGATAAACGGACCAACGGCTATAAGAGACGCCAGCAGGCAAGGATGTCGGCAACGGATGTTCTTATTGAGATGCTTCGCAATACAGGCAGTATACCTGCAAGATTCGTGCTCTTCGACAGTTGGTTTACATTGCCCCAAACAGTAATAAGGGTAAAGAGAGAAAACCGGGATGTAATAGGCATGGTACGGATAACCGAGAAGATCCACTATTTCTGCAACGGCAAGTGGCAGGACATAAAATCGATATACGGCAGCATTTGCAATAAGCCCTGTGGTTCTTCCAAAATCGTTGGATCTGTCTGCGTCAAAATACGCGAACAGAGAGACTGTCAGTTGGAAGAATGTACTGATGCAAAAATCGTATTCATACAAGAGAAGAAATCTAAGGACTGGCTGGCACTGCTTTCTACAGACACATTACTTCCCGATGAAGAGATCATAAGAATATACGGGAAACGGTGGGACATAGAAGTCTTTTTCAAGGTATGCAAATCCAATCTTGCCTTGGCCAGAGAATTTCAGGGAAGAAGCTACGACATGCTGACAGCAGCAACTGCCATTGTTTTCATGAGATATGCCATGCTGTCCATTGAAGCGAGAAACAAATCTGACGACAGGACAATAGGAGAATTATTCTATAGTTACTGCCAGGAACTACAGGACATAAGATTCTCTCAGTCATTGTTGCTTCTCCTTACAAGACTTATTGGGATACTAAAAGAGACAAAACCTTCTAATAAAAACAAGCTGCAGGAAAAGATGACAGAGTTATTCTTAAACGCATTGCCAAGTTATCTGAGGTGCCAATTGCTATTATGTGCGTGACCTATATGGATTTTTCAAGGTTCGAAACATGTTTTGCTGCTGGGAAAGTTGAGTAAAGTAATAATAAATCACAGGAGGTCTGCATAATAATGAAAATACTTTTGGCAGTCGATTTTAGCCCCGTGGGGCGGCGTACTACAGGTGCAGGTTACAGGTTGGCCCAGAAGATAGCTTCAGAGATAACTTACTTTCACTGCGCGCCTCAGACTTCACACTTCCTGCAGGGATACGATATCAAAGCTTTTGTATCCTCGACCGGTAAGGAAGACCAGAAGAAGATCGAAGATGCGGCAAAGCTGAAACTCCACAAAGTGATGGAGGACGTGATCGCAGAAAACGGAATGACAGAGGGTCTCGCGATAGAAGAAATGATAGTTTCCGGAGAGCCGGC
>JAKQFQ010000307.1 GCA_029558315.1 Bacillota bacterium | reverse complement strand
CTTATTTGATCAAAAAAATAAGTTACATTCTCACTTCTCTTTATCCAATCAATAGGTCTTCCAACTGGACGTTTTACCCTTTGTGATGGAGTTGCAACATTTACTTTAGAACCACTTGTTTGTACCCCACCAGATTCACCTGTACTAGCAGATGGTGTAGAACGAGAAATGCCTTCTCCTTGGTGAGAAGCTATGTCTGGACTATATGATACTGCAGATAAATCTGGAGTTATAACTGGCATCGCCAATTGTTTTTCCCAGTAAGCCGGATCTGTATTGTTTATATCTATCGTTTTTGTAGTTCCTTCTCCTTTCCTTTTAACTTTAATTCGTGTTACGATCTTGCTTTGTCCTATTTTCCCTTCTTCTTTTATTGCTATGTCGTCTGCAAAATTAGCTTGTGTTCTCTCAGAGAAAAATCTCCATATTGCATTCCACTCAGAGTATTCTCTTGTTCCTGGTTTATTTGGATTTTTGATCCCAGCCATCACTGAGCCTCAAATAATGAAATTTCAAGATGATGATTCATATTTCCTGGATTATAAACAAACACGATGTCGTATGCCATACTATTGTAATACATTCGATCTTTTTCTGTGATTGTGATACCTTCTGGAACATCACAATAAAATATTAATGAAGACAGAACGGTTGATTTTCCATGAATCATCTTTTCCCTACCAACAAAACGAGCTGTAGTGTTTCCTCCTGCAGAGAGGACTCCTTCTATATTGGCTATAGTACTCCAAGATTCCGTAACACCACCAAGGCCATCTGCAGTCTCGGTGACTCTTTGCACAGCCATTGTCGTTTTAGGTCCAGGCAGTCTCATTTTACCAACCTTTTACGATATCGATTTAGAATTGCCATTGCCTCTGCAGGAATTAAAGTATCCGTAGCATTATCCTTCATCGTATTCCCACTAAACGAATAACTGATATCTCCAATCCGATACGACTGAAGACCAATCGCTTCATTTTTATTTTTATTGTAAAAATCCTTGCAAAAGATTTTCGCTGCTAATTGAAGATCATCTGGAATAGTCGCATAACCTGCAGTATATGTAACAAAAATATTATGGTTTCCAGATGGGAAACCAGAATGACGATATATTATTCCTCGATCTTCAAACACTTCAAAATCATATTCTGGATCACTTGGAATCGACAAATAAACATAGTTAGAATCAATACAATTCAATCCGAATTTCTTAAGCAAAAAATTAGATTTATAGTCATCATAAGTAGAACTCAATAAGGTTGCAGACCAACCACTTGTTGCATTAATAGCTGCAACCATAGTAGACATAGTTGTATATGCCGCAAATGTCAAAGAAGTGGCTGTCCCATCTTTGTCTAAAGAGACACCCGTTGATGTAACTGAAATGGAAGCAAATGTTCCAGTGTTTGTATTGCAAACACGAATTATATCATCAGACCCAATACTTAATAAGGACAAAGATATAACGGGATAGTTCTTAAGACTTAAGTGTTGAGTTCCATCACCACTATATCTTTCAAGAGTATATGCCGTAGATTCAAATGTTCTACGACAATACTTGCTAATCTGGTCTTCAATAGCTGCTTGAATAGTTTCCAGATTAGGATCGTCTTCTACTCCAGGAGAATCCATATAACTTATGAGATCATCAAGATCGACCAAGGCCATTTTATTAGTCCTTTACCTTGACACGATTAAAGTCAAATTCCATCGTTGCTCCGGTATCTAGCGTCAATGTAAACGTCAGATAATACATCCCTGACTTTGAAGTAGCTGGATATTGTAAATTGGCAGTTACAACATTGCTCAATTCAGAGGAACTGACAACCATTTCTGTCGTAACATCTGCGTTAGTTCCTCTTTTATATGCTTTTACCGTAGCAGATGAAACACTAGTTCCATACGGAATTGCTCCATCATTTGCCGTTGTAGAGGTACAAGGAGTAAATGCAAATGAATATGGAACGGTATCATCTGTTGGATTAATTACAATAGTACTGGTTCCTGAAAAATCAGACATCTTTAAGCTCCATCATCGGCAAGAGATAATGTGTAGGTTACATTTACATTATCTCCACTCAAAACCGCCCTGTCTCCTTGTGTCGATGCAGCACCACACATCAAAATACCACTTGTTCCAGTTTCGGCAGAACAGATGAAAGCTCCTTTGACTGTTACTCCATCGTTCATTACAAACGTGGCAGGAGAAGCGGAGTTTGTAATTGATTTTGCTGTCGCATCAACTACTGTATATTCCTTTCGATTATCCGCATATTCAGTACATTCTGTCCAACCTGCATGAGAAGCGAGCGTGTCTCCATCGGCTACGACTATGGCAGTTTTAATCAATCCAATATACCATCCAGAAGCTTTCGATATATCGTGAAAAATAACATTTAAAATATGATTAATGCCTTCCTGAACAACTAAATTGTCTATGGATTCTTCCCATCGAATAGAGCCATCTGTCTTGTAACAAGTTATATCGAACCTACCACCAAGCTTTACTTTTGAAGTGTTCATATTCTAATCTCCAGATGTGAAATAAAAGTTTTTCGATGCCGTTATTCTAAACTTCTTACTTTCTGCTATAAAATAAAAAGACTTGTCTTGAGCGTTAAAATATAAATGACCAAGAATACTTCCTGTATAACATAGGTCACTAAGAGTCGCAGCGTCAGATATTGTCAGTTCAACATTATAAAAGGACAACGGACTATCAGATATGATTAAACTATCTGATGAAGATATCGATAAGGTAAATGATAAAGAAACTATATCTGAGGCAAGTAAGCTGTCTCCAGAACTTATATTGCAAATGCATTTAATTCCATTGGCGTCCGACATAGTTAAACCATCTGATGAAGACACAAGCACAATAGATGATTGAGATACTATATCAGATATAACTGAATTATCACTTAAACTTATATTACAAATATATTGAAATCCATTGGTATCCGATATTAAATATCCATCAGATAGCGATATTGGAATAGTAGCTGAACCGCTCGGACGGTGCAGATATGGACTGCGTTTGGATGCCGGTCGAATCACGACTTATTCCTCGAAGACGATCTCAGCGCGAACATTGACATTTGCCGGAGCAGTGCATTCGATCCCCAGGCGCCCGGCTGAGCCGATCATGATCTCGTCTCCTGCTGGAAAAATCTCCTGGTAGCCTCCCTGTGGGTGAACCTCTCGGGCCGCCAGAACATTGCCAGCCGTTGGTTCTGCTGTAGCTGTATGCTGTGCCGTGGTCTGAAGCGTTACTCCGGTAATGCTTCTTTCAACCGGGGTGAGCGATGACATGGTTCCGGCACTGGTCTGGCGCAGCAGACGAACCTGCACCGGCTCAGCCGTGACCGACACGCCGTCAAAGAATACCCCCCAGGATTTGACCTTCACCGGGTGGTTGCTCGCGGCAACGACTTGCAATACGGTCTTAGCCGTTGCAGCGGTGAGGGCAATTTCTGCGGTGTTGGCAACCGCTATGACACCTGCCATTGTTATATCTCCCTTCGCTTTAGAAGTGCCTTGGATAGCCATGAGACATTGGGAACATAGATATGCGGGCCGCGTCGTGTGGGCGCAGTCCAGGTGACAGTTAGTTTCGGCGCTTTCGCTGCTGCACCGTCATAGGTATAACCCTGTCGTATTGTGTTTGCGCTATTTGTGGAACGATTTTCAAAATCATCCCAAAATATGACCATTGCATTGCCACCACACCATCCCGACTGGTTTGTTATCTCATGCACTACCGTTGTTATGCTGACTGAATTATACCATGTTTCGTCAGTCCAATTAGTTGCGATGTTATCCCAACTGACAATGTTAGAGGTGATATTGTTGTTGTTTGCACCGCCCACAACAGTACCCCGGCGCGATTTGAAGTCATCCAGGGTTGTAAAAGCTTCAGCATTGTTAGCAAGCTGTCCCAAAATTCTTGATTTCACGTATTGTTTATTCGACGAAAAGATTGACTTAACCGAAAAATAAGCAGAAGCTATAGTTGATCCTTTTGGTATAGAAATATCAGTGAACCTCATCGCACCGCCAGATCTAGCGTAAACTGAATCATAATACCCTACCCAAATGAACGGCCCT
>JAKQFQ010000306.1 GCA_029558315.1 Bacillota bacterium | reverse complement strand
AGGTATAGCCAGGTGAGATCCAATCGTAGCCCGGTGAAACGTTACCATGCGGTCTTGCATCAACAACAACGGAGAGCAGTCCGAGCATTAGCACAAGGAATATTGTAAATGCCCTAATATCAATCACCACCATATAGTAATAATAAATGATGCTATTAAAGCTTTCGTCAGGTGCTTGCAGTCTTGATACTTCGGGCGTTCGATGCTACCGCCCGGCAGATAGATGCCCAGATCCGCGCGCTGCAAGCTCTGACGGAGGAGGAGATCGCAATTGTGGTGGGTGGGGATGAGAGGATGAATCGCGTGCCTTTCCTCCGATTTACATATGCCGCCAGATAAGCCGGCGGTGATGTCTGGTGGCAAGCGTTAAAGATCGCATTTCTATCCTATTGCTGGTGATCGCTGCGCTGGCCGTGTTGTGGTTTGTTCTCTCTCGTCTGCGTTTTGTTGTGTTTATCAGTAGCTCATGGACGGATATGGTTCTGATCATCCTCGGCAGCATAGTTATTCTATTTCTCCTGCTCAATCTCTTCTTCAACCGCTCACGATAGCATTGGGGCGGCAAGAATGGAGTGTGTAGCACCCCCAGGCTGCATGAGGAGCTTAGACTAAGACGGATCGTCCTTTCCTAATCGACTGAATTAAACATCCCTGAAGCTATTTAGATTTCATCAAGTTCACGATATATGGTCTAAAAGAGGAACCGATAGGACGGAAGATACCATTTGCCCCCTCTCGTATCGGCTTGCTTTCATAGCAATGTATGAACGCCACGTCAAAAGAAAAATGCTATGAAGTATATCCTTAATTATGTTATTCCGGATTTTTTAGTTCTTCGACTGTTCTCGATGCAAAGTAATAGCCTGTTACTGCAACTACCACCGCCCAATATTTATCAAGTACCATTCCTGCAACAGAATTCGTATCGAGAACTTCATTACAGTGGATCGCAACCAATCCGTAAAACATTACCATCACAGAAATGGTTACAGATTTTCTAATTTCCCCCTCATTATCGTTCCCTTTTACAAATGTAAAACCAAAGAGCAGAAAGATTAAAACCTCTATTGAAGTCCTTCCCACAAGAAATAATCCTTCATCACAAGTTTCAATTTTTGGACTAGACCATATCCAAAATCCAAAATTTGAAGCTACAACGTAGACTGCAGCAGCCAGTGAAAGAAGACCTAGTATAGTAATAACAGCTTCGAAAATATCATAGCTAATGTCTTCTTGATTGGGAATCTTTTTTCTTCCTGTCACTATATCAAAAGCATTATTCACTTTTGACGCAATTTTATTGTCATATGTTGGCACAGCTTCATCGGTCATAAAAATATACCCTCCAAATTTATTTGCGTTCTCTATCAGTTATAAATCTTTTCATTAACATTTCTAGGATGACCAACCTGGCTGCTATTCACAGGACGAATTCATCTAGTGAAAAACATATCTGTTTTTATATTATAATTTAAAATAATAAAAAAATCAGCATATTGCTGACTCAAGCAAACACTTACTGGAATCAAACCTCCTCAATTTCAGGAAGGCAATCCCAAGAAAAACTGGATAACTCTCGCGAATATAAGTTTATTCCTTATATTTTTAAAAAATTCTTAAGTTGAATAGAGACTAATTTCAACCTACAAGAGACTACGCAAAATACCTCTGCCATTATTTGGCCTGACCAAAAGGCAGCTGGATAAAAAAATCCAAAATAGAGCAAGAACAGAATCAGATACATTGTCCAGTGTTCCTCTTGACAGAACAGATTCCCTCATCGATATGGCAGTTTTCCTAAGCCCACACACTTCCGTAGCAGAAGGCCCACCTGAGCCCAGATAGAGACCATAGACCGGCAGATAGACGCCTTGGTTCATGAGATGTATGCTCTGACGGAAGAGGGGATCGGAATTGTAGAGGGAAGGAGATGATGAGATGAATTTGAGTAAGATGGGCGCTGCAATCCAACCTCCCGCCAGCTTTCCATTTATTATCCCACATACTTCTGGCATTGGCGGCAATGCTGGTCTTTGTGGCCTGCACCTCATTGTGATCAGAAATGGAAGACCTCTCCCTGACAAATAATATTCCGCCGGCAGTGGGCCAGGTATAAACAGGCTGAATCTTCATGAAATCTAGTTAAGAAATCTTCATAATATCTGAGAATTCCGCATACATATTCCCAAATACGCTTATAGCTTAGGTTTTGTTCTCATTTCATGGTGATTTGTTGCCTTCCCATCATTTACTGCCCTTATGT
>JAKQFQ010000294.1 GCA_029558315.1 Bacillota bacterium | reverse complement strand
TAATATTATATCAAATGATATTCCACTACCGATATGCAGTGGTCTAATGAAGCATAAAAGCGGATTGTAGAGCCATACGCTCTACATCCGCCTAAGTTACTACTTTCTGATTCCGAGCTTCTCAATCAGAGTACGATATCTTTCAATATCCATTCCCATTAAGTAATTTAATAAACCACGTCTCTTACCAATCATCTTATACATACCTCTTCTTGAGTGATGATCATTAGGATGATCCTTAAGATGTGCTGTAAGCTCTTCAATTCTTGCGGAAAGTACTGCTACCTGAACCTCAGGTGAACCTGTATCTCCTTCTGTTCTTGCGAACTCAGACATAATTGCCTGTTTCTTTTCTGCTGAAATCATTGTTCAGTCCTCCTAATTATTATATTCAGCCGTATCCAAGCCAATGGTTGGAGTATCCATTATCCTAGATTCGGTCAGTTACAGTGGTTATCGTAAACCACACTTGCCTAGTATATCATATTAGGTTCACGGTGTAAATACTTATTTTAGTACTGCAAGAGACTCACCATTTTGGCCGGTGTTCTGTAATACATGCTCGAAATTCGAATACCGGTACTAGGACTGCTTGCATGTAATACCTGACCATTCCCAATATAGATAGCAACATGATTGATTCTTCCGCCCTTTGCATAGAAAACCAAATCGCCCGGACGTAATTCTGATGCACTTACCTCGGTTCCATAATGAGACTGTCCTGCAGCAGAATGTGGTAATGTAATTCCATAATGAGCAAAAATGCTTAAAACAAATCCGGAACAGTCTGCACCATTATTCAGCGAGGTTCCTCCCCATACATAGGGATTACCAACAAATTGTTTTGCATACTCACACAAATCCACACGCACATCTGAAACACCTTCTCCATATAAAAGCTCAGACATGGTAATTGCTGTCATCAGCTTCTCTTCAACTTCTACATACTCAGCAGATACATAAGCATCTTCTCCATCCAGATCAATCCGTACCCAGTCTCCCATTTCTTCCTTGGCTTCCAGTTCTTCGCCTTCCGGTACCATGGTAATTACCGGACAGTCTGTATTAGGCTGTTCTCTGACTTTTAAAGAATCTGTTGTAACGGTTGCAATCGGAGTTACAATCGACGAAGCTCTGGCAACTGCAGCTGGTCCAATCAGTAAATAATCCGTACTGACATATCCTTCAATCTCGCCGGAAATAATATGTGCCCAGCCATCTGCCACCTCTAAGACTTCACAAGCTGCATAGTTAGACATTTTACCGACCAGACGTCCGTCTTCTCCCGGATACGCTCTTACATTCAGATGATTCTCAACAACTGCCAATCCGAGATTTGTATATCCCCAATAGGTTGTCGGCTCTGATCCCGGAACGATTTCATCCATGCCTTCATTTAATGCTGCCTCTACTCCCGCTTTTGGCAGAACTTCCTCCTCAAGGGATACGGTTCTTGCACCTGGGGCATTATCATTTGTATTGTAGAGTTCTATAATTTCCATTTCATTGCCGGATACGGAATTACCCGATATTCCATCACCTGGTGATGCAGCAAATGCAATGGAGCCTATGAACAATGTCATCGTCATGGTAAATGTGCTTAAACACTTTAAGTACATTTTTTTCATTGTTTAACCTGCCCTTCAAAATACATCTGTTATAATTGTTACAAATTTGTTACGTAAATATTACAAACTTATTATAGCAGTGTCAAAAACTATCGTCAAGCTTCTGCAGATGCATCTTCATTATCACGTTTAATTATGTAGGAAGCAATATTCAATGCATGATCTGCCACTCTTTCCAGTCCTGAAGCAACATCTGAGAATATCATTCCGGCTTCCGGAGTACACTCCTGCTGTGTTAATCGGTCAATATGGTGCTGCTGAATTTCCTTTTCTTTGGCATCAACATAGTTTTCCATCTCATGTAATTCTTTCATCACACCATAGTTATTACTTCCAACAATTACCTTAAGAGACTTCTCAAGCATGGTATTAACCATTGCGAGCATATCTGCAAGCTCTTTCTGAGCTTCAGGGCTGAATTTGATTCCCAGTTCTTTTCTTCTGACAGCCATATCTACGATATTTTCTGCATGATCTCCAATTCGCTCAATATCATTGGCCACATGGAACAATGCACCAATTCCCTGCAGATCTTCTATCGGCAATGTTGACTGGTTGATTGTTACCAGATAGTGTGTAATGGAATGATTCAGGAAATCAATATTCTTTTCCATCTCATATACTTCCTTGATGTCTTCCTCATCCAAGGTAATCAGAGCGTTCATTGCCCGATTCAGATTATCATTGGCAAGTGAAGCCATTCTTTCCAGTTCTTTTAATCCATCTACCACTGCAGTTGATGGATTAAACAATACCTTGTCACCAATATATTTTAGCTGGAAGCTGTCACGATAACCGACCTTCTGGTCTTTTCCCGGCACAACGAGGTACGTCATTTTAACAATCAGCCCGGAAAATGGTAATAATATGATAACCTGGAAGACTTTAAACATAGTATGTGCATTCGCAACAAATCTTCCTTCATCTGCCGAGATTGAATGAATCAGTTCAGAAACCGGATTAACTGCCACCTGCAGGATAATGAACATAATTACGGTTCCAATGATGTTGAAAAGCAAATGAATCATTGCCGCACGCTTTGCATCCTTTTTTCCCGCAAAAGATGCCAGCAGAGCTGTTGTACACGCTCCGATATTACATCCAAGAATAATATACAGACATATATTGACATCAAAGAATAAACCCTGTTGTGCCATCAGCAACACAATAGAGACAGTCACCGAAGAACTCTGAATAACCGCTGTTATCACCATTCCCATCAAAACTGCGAGTAATGGATTGGTCAATCCCTTTAATAATTCCACAATTTCTCCGGATTCCTTCATCGATTCCATCGCGGAAGACATCGTTGAAATTCCCATAAAGAGAACACCAAAGCCAATGACTACATCACCCAATTTTTTAACTGTCTGATTCTTGGAAAACATTGTTGCGACAACACCAACCAATAGAATAATCGGTGCATATTTTGAAAGGTTAAAAGAAACCAGCTGTCCGGTAATTGTAGTACCAATGTTAGCACCAAAAATAACACCGGCAGCCTGATAAAGATTCATAAGTCCTGAGTTAACAAAACTGACGACCATTGCTGTACATGCAGATGAGGATTGTATGACGCCGGTAAAGATAACACCAACAATCATTCCCATCACCCGATTTGTGGTAAATAGTTCCAAGATACCTCGAAGCTTAGCACCAGCCGCTTTCTCAATACCGTCACTCATCTGTGTCATTCCGAGAAGAAATAGTCCCAATCCACCGGCTAACGTTAAGACCTCCTTAATACCCATATTGCACTCCATATCATATGTTTGTCAGTTTTTTCTTTTGCACAATAAAACCGTACAGAAATAATTCTAACGAACTTATGAAAAATATACAAGTACTGTTCGCATTTTTCTTAAAAAGTTTACAAATGGAAATACTGTCTTCCGGCTTCGATATCCATTTGCATCTGTGCCTTCAACTGTGTTATATCTTCAAATTTCTGTTCTTTTCGTCTGAAGCTTCGTAAGCAAACAACTATTTTCTTACCATAAACATTTCCTGAATAATCATATAGATAAGTCTCTACTGTGATATCCTTCCCCTGATTGACCGTAGGTTTTCTTCCAATATTGGTCATACCAGGATATCTGATTCCATCCAGAAGAACCTCACTATAGTAAACGCCAAATGGTGGGAGTAATTTCTCCGTCGCAGGAATCAGATTCACAGTTGGTATTCCGATATTTCTCCCCAGCTGCGCACCATGAACAACTGTACCTCGAATGAAATAGGGCTCCCCAAGATATCTCTGAGCCAGTTTTACATTTCCCTCTTCAATCAGAGCACGAATTCTGCTGGAGCTGATTTCTTCTCCATCCATGCATATTTTCTCTATCATCACTGTTTCATATCCAAGTTCATCTTTTAGTGAATTCAGTAAGACAAAATCGCCTCTGCCGCGATCTCCGTAGGATAAATCCTTGCCTGCCACAATCAATTTCGCATTCATTGCACTGACAAGATAGGTTCGAATGAATCGTTGTGGTTCCACAGAAGCAGTACGAGCATTGAGCGGATACTCAACCAGATAGTCTATCCCCATCTGTTCAAACATCTCCCGTTTTTCCATGCGTGTCATCAGTATTTTTCCGTTACCATTCCCAAAGACAATCGTCGGAGACGGTTCAAAGGTAAATACAGCCGTTTTCAGCCCACGTTTCTTACCTGTCAATACCGTGTCCAGTAGCATTCGGTGTCCGGCATGTACCCCGTCAAATTTGCCAATGGCTACAGCCGTCGGTTCTGTAATATGCAATTGTTCCAAATCACCGATAATCTTCATCTTCTATCTCCACGAAACTTAATCATCTATTCCAACGGAAAGATTCGTTCCGGCATCATTCTATTCTGTTCTTCCTCATATCGATAGATTGCAAAAAATCGTCCCTCGACATTATAAATTCGATATTGTTTTTTTTCCTCTGGTGTAATTGTTTCTTCAAAAGCCAAAAGTTCCAGCGGATTACCATTATCAATTCGAACTTTCCATTGCTCCGTCACATGCAATGCTTCCAATTTTTCAAATATTGCCTCCATTGGAAGAATCGCATCTTCTATTCTGCCACTTTTCATCATTTGTTCAATTGTTGATAATGTAAGTGCATTTTCTATGGTAAATGCTCCTGATCTTGTACGAATCAGACTTTCCATACAAGCCCCACAGCCCACTTTCTCGCCAATATCCTGACATAAGGAACGAATATAAGTCCCTTTGCTGCACTCCACGCGAAATGTTACTCTTGGAAGTTCCACTGATACAATTTCAATGCGATGAATCGTAATCGTACGCGATTTACGCTCAATCGTTTTTCCTTCTCTTGCAAGTTCATACAGTCTTCGCCCATCCACCTTTAATGCTGAATACATTGGCGGAATCTGTTGCTGTTCTCCCCAAAATCCATTGATGATTCCCCGTATCTCTTCTTCTGACACCGACACAGGCTGTTCCTTTAATACTTCTCCGGACAAATCCAATGTATCTGTTGTAACCCCAAGAAGCATCACTGCTTCATATTCTTTCGTCTTTTCCGTCAGCATATCGCAAAGTTTCGTGGCATTACCCAAACAAACCGGAAGCACTCCCCTTGCATCAGGATCAAGTGTTCCGGTATGTCCTATTTTCTTCTGTTTCAAAATGCCCCTTAATTTTGCGACTACATCAAAGGAGGTAAATCCAATTTCTTTTTCAACATTCAGGATTCCATGAACCATCGAACGATAATCCTGTCCTTTCTATTTCATTAACTGTTGTTGCACAAGTGCAACAAAACGTTCCTCTGTTTCTCTTAAATTCGAATTGAATTCACAACCGGCTGCTCTGATATGACCGCCACCTAAGAATTGTTCTGCTATGACTGCAACATTCACCGCATCAGATGAAGCCCTAAGGCTTACCTTATACACTCCAGCTTCCTTCTCATAGATAAAGATTGCACATTCTACGCCCTGCGTAATCCGAAGCTGGTTCACAACACCATCAAAATCATCTTTGGTTGCGCCATATTCCTTCATCAGCTTTCTTTCTGCCGAACCGATGATCAATTGACCATCCAGATATCTTCGGCTTTCAAGTACAATTCTCCCCTGAATCAGGTTCTGTACATAGGTCTTACCATAGAAAGTATCATCTAAAAGCTTTGGAAAATCAAATCCAAACTTCATCAGCTCTGCAACTGTCTGCATTGTCTTCACCGCTGTATTGGAATAGCGGAAAACTCCAGTATCATGTGCAATTCCCATATAGAGATTCGTTGCAATCTCTGCATCCAGATAGCTGTGGTCAATCACTTCATAAATCAACTCACTGGTAGCACTTGCAGTGGCATCAATATAATTAACTTGACCGCCTCCGATTAGGTTACTGTAATGATGATCAATATTGATTGTATTTCTTGCCTGTTCAAAGTATGTGTTAGCCTCGCCCATTCGGTCAGGCGTTGTATCCAATGCAATAAACACATCAAATACATCTCTCTTAGGGAAATCCGTAATAATCCGGTCAATTGCAGGAATTGTATCAAATGCCACCCCTGGCTTTTGCAGGAATACTTCAACCGTTGCTTTTGGCATTCGTTTCTGAAGATACAGAGCCAGCCCAAGACATGCCCCGATGCAATCGCCATCCGGTTTCTGATGCCCACTGATTCCTATTGTTCTAGCTGTTCTGACTTCCTCAAAAATATCCAATTCCATGTTACATTCCCCAGGCTATGCCTCATCCTCTGTTTCATCATTATGGTTGTTCTTGTTTACTTCATCAATCAGCTGTGACATATGATTACCATATGCTATCGTCTTATCAACAAAGAATCTAAGTTCCGGTGTGTTGCGCAGATTTAATTCTCTCGCCAATTGTTTACGCATGTATCCTTCCGCACTCTTTAGTCCAATCAATGCGGCCTTTTCTTCTGATTCATCGCATAACAGACTGACCCATACTTTACAGGTCTTTAAATCCGGTGCAACTTCTACATCAACTACTGAAGTCATCATCGGAATTCTCGGATCCTTGATCTCACTTCTGATTACTTCTGCAAGGATCTTTAAGACTTCCGCATTGATTCTCGTATTCTTAATACTGTTCTTTCTCATGCTTCCTCCATACTATATCGTATCAGGATATCCTATACAGTTATTTATTATCCTATCTTGGAACCTCTACCATGATATAAGCTTCAACCATATCCAGTTCCTGAATCTGGTCAAATTCGTCAAATACAAGACCACATTCAAATCCAGCCTTCACTTCTTTGACATCATCCTTAAATCTCTTCAGTGATGCGAGCTCACCTTCAAAGATCTGATTGCCTTCTCTGGTAATACGCACCTTATTTCCACGCTTGAATTCACCATCCAGAACAAATGCACCGGCAATATTACCAACTGCAGAAGCTTTGAAAATCTGACGAACCTCGGCATGACCAATAACCTTCTCCTCGAATACAGGATCAAGCAAGCCCTTCATTGCAGCTTCAATATCCTCAATCGCCTGATAGATAACCTTATACAGACGCATATCAACACCTTCGCGCTCTGCAGTCTGCTTAGCCATCACATCCGGTCTTACATTGAAACCAATGATAATCGCATTAGAAGCACTAGCAAGGATAACATCGGATTCATTAATAGCTCCAACACCACCATGAATTACCTTAACAACAACTTCTTCATTCGACAATTTCAATAGAGATTGCTTAACTGCCTCAACGCTACCCTGAACATCTGCCTTAATAATCAAATCAAGTTCTTTCAGATTGCCTTCCTGAATCTTGCTAAACAGATCATCCAGTGACATCTTCGCCTTGGTATCTTCCAGTAATTTCACTTTATTCTGAGCAATAAAGGTCTCAGCAAAACTCTTAGCCAGCTTATCATTCTCATGACAGATAAAGATCTCTCCTGCATTCGGGACATCATTTAAACCAAGAATTTCAACTGGTGTGGAAGGCAGAGCTTCTTTTGCTCTTCTACCCTTGTCATCAACCATCGCTCTGACTTTACCATGAGATGCTCCTGCGGAAATAAAATCTCCCACATGAAGAGTACCCTTCTGTACCAGTACAGTAGCCACCGGACCACGTCCCTTATCCAGCTCAGCCTCTATCACAAGACCTCTGGCCTGACGTTCCGGATTAGACTTTAATTCCAACACATCTGCAGAAAGCAGAATCATTTCCAAAAGTTCTTCTATACCTTCGCCCGTCTTCGCAGATACCGGTGCAAAAATAGTGGAACCACCCCAATCTTCTGCAACGAGCTCATACTCTGTCAATTCCTGCTTTACACGGTCAATATTAGCGCCCGGCTTATCAATCTTATTAACAGCTACAACAATCTCAATTCCGGCTGCCTTGGCATGATTGATTGCTTCCACTGTCTGAGGCATTACACCATCATCAGCTGCTACAACCAAAATAGCGATATCTGTCGCATTTGCACCTCTCATTCGCATAGAGGTAAATGCCTCATGTCCCGGTGTATCCAGAAATGTAATCTGTCTTCCTTTGATTGTAACCATATAAGCACCGATATGCTGCGTAATACCACCCGCTTCACGGTCTGTAACATTCGTCTTACGAATTGCATCCAAAAGGGAAGTTTTACCATGGTCAACATGACCCATTACACAGATTACAGGCGGACGTGAAATCAGATTTTCTGTATCTTCATCCTCTTCCTTCAGCAGTTCTGCAATAACATCAACCTTAACTTCCTTCTCACACATGATCTCATATTCAAGAGCAATTTCTTCTGCTCGTTCAAATGAGATCTCCTGGTTTACAGTAACCAATTCTCCCTGTAAGAATAACTTCTTTACAATTGCGGAAGGCTGTATCTTCATTTTATCTGCAAGATCTTTGATTGTAATCTCATCCGGAAGAGTGATTACTTTAATTTCTTCTTCCTCTACAACCTCTGACTTTTTCTCAGGCTTAATAAAACGTCCTGCTGCATTATTTCTTCCTTTTCCAAATTCACTGTCATCCTCATAAATCGCATCTTTTCTGCTACGTTTATCCTTGTCTGAAACAGTGTTTCTCTCGCGATGCTTCTCTGCTTCCGGAAGTGAAGCCTCTCCGCCAAATGGTTTGCTTCCCGGCTTAGCACCCGGTCTTTGGAACCCTCTTTGATCAGGACTTCCCGGACGACGGAATCTGTTATCCCCATCATCTCTTCTTTGCACGCCACCACCCTGGCCGCCACGATAGCCGCCCTGGTTGTTATTATAGCCACCGCCCTGACTATTGCCACGGTAACCACCCTGAGTGTTATTATAGCCACCGCCCTGGCTATTGCCACGATAGCCCCCCTGGCGTTCTCCATTGCTGTTATTGTAAGTACCACCCTGGTTGTTACCACGATAGCCACCCTGGTTATTATTATAACCACCCTAAGGTCTGTTATATCCGCTGTTATTATTGTAAGTACTGCCCTGGTTATTACCACCCTGATTATTACCACGATAGCCACCCTGGTTATTATTATAACCACCCTGAGGTCTGTTATATCCTCCCTGGCGATCTCCATTGTTATTATTGTAAGTACCGCCCTGGTTATTACCACCTTGATTATTACCACGATAGCCGCCCTGGTTATTATTATAACCACCCTGAGGTCTGTTATATCCTCCCTGGCGATCTCCATTGTTATTATTATTGTAAGTACCGCTCTGATTATTACCACGATAACCACTCTGGTTATTGTTGTATCCACCATTTGGTCGGTTATATCCACCCTGCGTGTTATTTCCTGCAGGACGGTTTGAATTCTGATTATTACGATATCCACCTTGATTACTATAGTTACTCGGGCGGCTTGTATTCGTATTATCAGAAGTAACTGGTACTGTTTTTACTGGTGCCGGTGCAGACGTTGTTGTATTCTCTGTTTTAACCGGAGTCTCTGTTTTTACTTCCTTAGCAGCCTCAGCTTTTGCTGTTGCGGCAGCTGCAGCAGCTTCAGCACGCTGTTGTTCCTGCTGTCTAAGCATCTCTTCCTGCTGTAGCTTATTAGAAACTGCAGCAGCACGATCCACCATATTCTCACGTGGCTTGATTGGGCCATTCGGTCTTTGGTAACGGTTGTCGTTTCTCTGCTGATGATATTGTCCACCACCGTTTCTATTATTCTGCTGATTTCTCTGCTGATTACGATTTTGAGAATTGCCTACAATAATAATATTCTTGCGTTTCAATGTCGGCTGTACTTTCTCTTCAACTTTTTCTTCAACTTTTTCTGGTTGTTTTGCAACGGAAGGTGCACTCTCTTTAGCCTGACCGGCCTTCTTATAACCTAAAGAAGAAAGATCTTTTTTAATCAACGATTCTTCCTCTTCAGAGATGCCGCTCTGAGCCTTCTTGTCAACAATACCGTGGCTGTTTAACAGTTCGATTACCTTACTGTTCTCCAGTCCGTCATATTCCTTTGTAAAACTACTAATTCTTTTTGCCATTTATTGCTTACCTCCCGTTATTGTTAGAATTATTTATATGCTTCTGAATGCTGTCAGCCAGACCGCGGTTCAATACTGCAATGGATGCCCGCATTTCTTTTCCTATCGCGTGCCCAAGTTCTTCTTTGGTCCCATATTCCAGTATTGACACCTTGTAAAAGCTGCACATGTTATTAAACTCTTTTTTTGTATTGTCTGAAGCATCTGTTGCGACTATGACCAGTATGGCCTTTTTGTCCTTGATACTTCTCTCTGTCATAAATTCTCCACTGGCCACCGCGCCTGCTCTCTGCGCCATACCTAACATGGACAATGCTTTATCACCTATCACCAGAAGCATACTCCTTTTCTAACGAATCATATACGGATGCCGGAATCGCCATTTTAAACGAACGTTCCAGGCCTTTCGTTTTCCTTGCCTTCTTCAGACACTCAACATCATTACATAAATAAGCACCTCTGCCATTTTTCTTACCAGACAGATCCAGACTAATCTCGCCTTCTGCTGTTTTGATGACACGCATCATCTCTGATTTATTCCTGTTTTCTCCACAACCGATACACTGTCTTTGCGGTACTTTTTTAACCATACATTCACATCTTTCCACTTAACTCTTGAATCTCGAGTCTTAAGCTTTACACTTACTCTTCTGAAGCATCTCCGCCTTCGGTATTCTCTATAGTCTCTTCAAATTCCTCGGACAGTTCTTCCTCTTCATACTCTTCCATCTCATAATCTTCAATACGGAATCCATATGCATCCCTTGCTTGTGTTTCAGACTTAATATCAATCTTGTAACTTGTCAGTCTTGCTGCCAGTCTTGCATTTTGACCTGCTTTTCCGATTGCAAGAGACAACTGGTTATCCGGAACAACAACGTTGGCGGTTTTCTCTTCCGGATCTGCAAAAACATTAACAATCTGTGCAGGGGATAAAGCATTCTTAATTAGATTACCAGGATTCTCATCCCAACAGATTACATCGATTTTCTCACCAAACAATTCATTTACGATTGCATTAACACGGGCTCCATTCACACCAACACATGCGCCTACCGGATCAACATTGGGGTTATTAGAATAAACCGCCATCTTAGTACGGCTTCCAGCCTCTCTGGCAATGCTCATGATTTCAACAGTTCCGTCTTTAATTTCGGTAACCTCTGCTTCAAATAATCTCTTGACCAGATCAGGATGCGTTCTGCTGACTGTAATCTTTGATCCCTTCGGGGTGCTGTGCACTTCAAGAACATACACCTTGATACGATCATTTGGTCTTAGGTTTTCACCCGGAACCATCTCAGACTCCATCAGTAATGCATCAGCCTTACCTAAGTTAACGCTCCAGTTCTTGCCAACCTTACGTTGAACAATACCTGTCACAATATCCTTCTCTTTTGCATGGAACTGGTTATAAACCACATTACGTTCCTCTTCTCGAATCTTCTGTGTAATCACATTTTTTGCATTTTGTGTTGCAATACGTCCAAATTCTTTAGAATTGATTTCAACTTCAACAGTTCCGCCGATTTCCACAGTCGGATCTAGTAATCTCGCTTCATCCAGGCTAATCTCAATTGCCGGATCCATCACATCATCTGCAAGTTCAACTACTTCCTTCGTCGCAATTACATGAAACTCACAAGTTTCTTTATCAATGTCCACACGTACATTATCTGCACTTTTAAAATGGTTTCTGCAAGCAGTTACCAAGGAATTACTAATTGCCTCAAACAAAGCATCCTTGCTGATTTCTTTCTCTTTTTCCAGAATATCCAGTGCTTCCATTAACTCTCTGTTCATCTTTCTTCTCCTCCTGAATTAAAAATCTATTGCGAGACGAACTACTGCTATTTTAGTCCGTTCAAATGTGATTTCTTTTCCTTCATTTTCTGTAATTGTGATTGTATCTTTATCATACGCTTTTAGCATTCCGGCAAATTCCTTTTGTCCATCCAATGCTTCGAATAATTTGACTTCGACTTCCTGGTTCAGGCTGTTGGCAAAGTGTCTGTCTTTCTTAAGCTGTCTTCCCAGTCCCGGGCTGCTGACCTCAAGAATATATGCCTCCGCAATATAATCTTCCTGATCAAGCTGCGCCGATAGTTCTCTGCTGACATTCTCGCAGTCATCAATCGTTACGCCCTCCGGCTTATCAATATACGCTCTTAAATACCACTCGCTGCCTTCCTTCACATATTCCACATCATATATACTTAAGCCGTTCTTTTCTGCTATTGGTATTAAAATCTCTTCTGTTTTTAGCTCATACTCCTTCTTACCTGCCATTCATCCACCTGCCATTTCTCTCTTCCATGCCGATAACATGGTTACATAACATTATTTTTTTCATGAAATAAGAGTAGGCGCAACACCTACTCTTACAGTAATCTAACTTAATCTTGCTATATTGTAGCACTTATGATATCGAAATGCAAGGGTTTTATCAGGCAAATTTGTATATATTCAGCCTTTGTCTCATCTGGATTCTGATAAATTATATATGCCCTATCATACTTTGCAAAAAGGACATTGATATCTGCTCACCAGTGTTAAGTCTTCTTCGATTGCCAGAAGTCGGTTATACTTTGACACACGGTCACTTCTGCATGGTGCTCCGGTCTTAATCTGTCCTGCATTACAAGCTACTGAAAGATCCGCAATCGTTGTGTCTTCGGTTTCTCCGGAGCGATGAGAGATGACTGCTTTATATCCTGCATGCATTGCCATCGATACTGCATCCATTGCTTCTGTTAAAGTACCAATCTGATTCACCTTAACCAAAATGGCATTGGCTGTTTGTGACGCAATTCCCTTGGACAGACGTTTTGTGTTCGTCACAAACAAATCATCCCCTACCAGCTGCACACGTTTGCCTAATTTGTCAGTTAGTTGTTTCCATCCTTCCCAGTCTTCCTCATCCAGCCCATCCTCAATAGAGCGGATTGGATATTTATCGCATAACTTACTATAAAGAGCAATCATTTCCTCTGTAGAACGAACTACGCCGCTTCTTTTGGTATCAGGAATTTTTTCTTCCTCTCCATGAATTTTTGCGATTACTTTGCTTTCTCCCGGGAAGTAATACATTCCGGAATTTTCTTTATGCAGTTCACTTGCTGCTGCGTCAATCGCAAAGACAATGTCTTTACCGCAGCGATACCCTGCTTTCTCAACTGCTTCCGTTAAATAATCAAACACCTCAAATGCATCCTTCAAATCCGGAGCAAATCCTCCCTCATCTCCAACTGCCGTTGTCAGGCCTTTCTCTTTGAGAATTTTTTCGAGGCAATGATAAATCTCAGTTCCCATCCTCAGACCATCTGCAAAGGACTGTGCCCCAACAGGCATAATCATAAATTCCTGGAAGTCAACTGTGTTGGCTGCATGAACACCTCCATTTAATATATTCATCATTGGAACCGGCAATCTTTTGGCATTACACCCGCCAAGATATTGGTAGAGCGGAAGCTTTTTTGCGATAGCACATGCTTTCGCATTGGCCAATGACACTGCAAGAAGAGCATTGGCTCCCAATCTGCTCTTGTTCTCTGTACCGTCCATTTCCACCAGCATCTGATCAATTAATGGTTGATTGAGTGCATTTTTCCCAACAAGGTTCTCATGAATTATGGTATTAATATTTTTGACTGCCTGAAGCACCCCTTTACCGTTATAACGTTCTCCCCATTCTGTTGCTTCACACATTGCATCCCGAAGTTCTACTGCTTCGTATTGTCCAGTGGATGCACCGGATGGAACCATTTCGGTTCCGGTAAATTCATTTTCCAATGTAACCCGTGCTTCAATAGTTGGATTTCCTCTAGAGTCCAACACCTCTCTTGCATGAATATCTGAAATCTTCAATTCCTTCATTAAAATGAACCCTCCAAATCGTTTTATACTATTCTTCACGATTTAGAGAGTTCTATTCATTCTTAATTTTATCTTTAGGAAGTAATCGGTATAAAACCTGCTCTAGTAGTTTGTGCTCCACCGGCTTACTGATATACTCATCGAATCCCTCTGATAAATACTGTTCCCGCATTCCGTTAATTGCGTTAGCCGTTAATGCAACTACCGGTATCAAGGCATTGGGATTGTTCTTTAGTGCCCTCAGGCTCTGTAACGTTGCGCGTCCGTCCATTCCCGGCATCATGTAATCCATCAGTATTAAATCAAATTGTATCTTTTTGCATGCCTTAAGACATTCTTCTCCGCTTTCTACTGTGACAACCTTAACCTCATTGATTTTTAGCAAATTACGCATCACGTCAAGATTCATTTCATTATCATCCACAACCAGAATCTTGGCCTGAGGTGCATAGAAAGCATCATCCTCCTCAGCGATAATCAAGCAATTATCCAACCAGTTAACATTACCAACTGTCATAGGATTTATAACTTTTTGTCTCATGTCAAATGAGAATTCAGATCCTTCCTGATACTGACTTTTAACATTTAATTTAGAATCCAACAGCAGAAGGATTTCTTTGGTAATGCTTAATCCCAGACCGGTTCCCTGGATTGTACGATTGTGGTCTGTGTCAAGACGTTGGAATCTCTCTGTCAGATGGTCCAGATCATCTTTCTTAATCCCTATTCCGGTGTCCTTGACCATAACGTGAAGAACCACTTCTGTATCCGAAAGTCTGCTATAATCCACGCGAAATTCAATATAACCACGCTCGGTATATTTAATTGCATTGGTCAACAGATTAATCATAATCTGATACAGTCGAACCGGATCTCCATATAGCCCTCGCGGAATCATCGGGCTAATCATAATATTCAAATGTAGTTTCTTCTTCTCACACATTTCCTTAACACTGGCAATCAACTCACGAAATACCGTATCAATGAAATATTCCTGCATATCTAATCGCAGCTTGCCAGACTCAATTTTCGAAAAATCAAGTATGTCATTAACCAGTGCAAGCAACAATTTACCTGAATTCTGTGCGTTAATTGCATACTTCTTGATTGTCAGAGAATCGCTCTCACGGATAATCATCTCATTCATTCCAAGCATGGAATTAATTGGTGTCCTGATTTCATGACTCATATTAGCTAAGAACTCGCTCTTGGCCTGATTCGAAATATTAGCCGCCTCTGCAACTTCAACCTCCTTTCGAATCGCCTGTTCCACCATATCTTTGCTCTGAATGGAGTAATAAATAATCAGCAGAATGATAGTCATGCCCGCACATTCCACCAATTGGTTCGGAAAGTGATATTGTATTGTCAGTATTGCAATTGTAATCAAAAGATAAACTGCTGTTACAATTCTAATTGGTATTTCTGTCCTCTTCCAGTTCAATGTAACAAAGGCAACCGAAAAAAGTAGGTAAATGCCTGCACAAGAATACATGGAATAAATCAACGGGCCTCTGATATAGATACCATCTTTAATCATGAATAACCAATGAGTAAATGGATTTAATATAATGATTAGTTCGCATATGGCAGCCGGAGCAAAAAGAATTCCCAGTCTTTTCCATCCTACTTTTGTTCCCAGAACACAATGAAATAAATAAATGCTCATAAGAAATGGTGTTAAAATATGAACCGCATAATACATACTATTACACAGATACACCATCGCACTATAGGTCTTGTCATTTGTGGGATTCATCAGCATAACGCTGGACGATACATCAAATACACAGCATGCCATAACAAGCACCAGCATTCCCAAATACAGCTTACGCAGGTACTCGTTTCTGAACGGTAGAAATATATTGGCTACAAACATCGTAAGAAGGATGCATGCAGATAAGATATCATATTGAATTATGTATAACATAGATTCCCCCCACCTCGTTACAACAACTAGTCTATGTTTAGCACACTCTTTTGTTTTTCACAATCAATTACTGCTGTATTAATTCAACCAAAAAGACGCATTTGGAATCCCAAATGCGTCTCTATTGCTACCATTTTTTATTTCTTAATCAGTAATGATTTACCTGTCATTTCTGCAGGCTGTTCTTTACCCATAATCTGAATGAGTGTCGGTACAATATCTGCAAGACAGCCATTCTCTCTTAGTGTATAGGAAGAATCGTAGTTTACAAGAATAAACGGTACCGGATTCGTGGTATGTGCTGTAAATGGTGAACCGGTTTCATAATCTACCAGTTGTTCTGCATTACCATGGTCAGCACAGATAAACATTGCTCCACCATTTTCTTTTATTGCTTCCACTGCACGTCCAACGCAGGCATCTACTGTCTCAATTGCCTTAATAGTTGCATTTTCCCCCCCGGTATGTCCAACCATATCCGGATTCGCAAAGTTAATGATAATCACATCATAGGTTCCACCTTTGATTGCTTCTACCAGCTTATCACAGACACCATTGGCACTCATCTCCGGCTTCAAATCATAGGTTGCAACTTCTTTGGGAGAAGGAACCAGTACACGATCCTCACCTTTATTCGGCTCTTCCACACCGCCGTTAAAGAAGAAGGTTACATGTGCGTATTTCTCTGTCTCGGCAATTCTTGCCTGTGTCATGTTGTTGGCTGCCAGCCACTCTCCAAACGTATTCGTAACAGCAATCTTATGGAATGCTACTTCCTTATTTTGGATTGTCGGATCATACTCTGAGAAGCAGACAAATTGCACATCCAGTCTTTTCTCTCTTGCAAATCCCTTAAAGTCATCATCACAGAATGCTCTGGTAATCTCTCTTGCGCGATCCGGTCTGAAGTTAAAGAAGATCACTGAATCCTGATCCTGAATGCAGGCTACCGGGACACCATTTTCCATCACTACGGTTGGCTTAACAAATTCATCATTTTCTCCACGATCATAGGATTCCAAAATTCCAGCAGTTGCACTATCTGCCTTCAGTCCCTCACCTTTGGTCATTGCTGCATAAGCTTTCTCCACACGATCGTAGTTGTTATCACGATCCATTGCATAGTAACGTCCTGTTACGGTAGCAATCTTACCAACGCCAAGCTTCTTCATCTCGGTTTCCAAAGCAGCAGCATAATCTTTGCCGCTTGCAGGAGGTGTATCTCTTCCATCTAAGAAACAGTGTACATAGACTTTGGAAAGTCCATTTCTCTTCGCTAATTCCAACAATCCATATAAATGCGTATTATGGCTGTGCACACCACCGTCAGATAATAATCCAAATAAATGCAATGCAGAATCATTTGTTTTGCAATTCTCAACTGCATGCATCAATGCAGGATTCTCAAAGAAAGTTCCATCCTGAATCTCTTTGGTAATTCTTGTTAATTCCTGATATACAATTCTTCCTGCACCCATGTTCAGATGTCCTACTTCGGAATTCCCCATCTGACCTTCCGGAAGCCCTACTGCCATTCCACTCGCATATCCTTTTACAAAAGGATATTCCTTCATCAAACCATCGATTACCGGAGTCTTCGCCTCATAAACAGCATTGCCCTCCTTCTTATCATTCAGGCCATAGCCATCGAGAATCATTAAAACTGTTGTTTTCTTGCTCATTCTTCTGCCTCCATCTATTACTTTATCCTTATTCATATACTTAACGCATCAAATTATACCTTAAAATATGGATTGCCGCAACTGTAATTATGCTATAAATATCCATTACCGCTACAGTCTGATGATTCTTTTTATCTCGTCTTTTGAGTAAGATTCCCATTTTGAAAAGATGTTTGCATATCATATCGTTCAGTTTCTTCAAGATATCTCCTAATACTGCCCATTAATTATATATGGCAGTTTTCCCTTAAAGCGGTAAATATAGATATGTCCCGGATTTCGTCCCCACTCTCTAGTCACATGTCGTCTCTCATTATTGCTTAAGCGCATTTCTATGCTCCAAATCGGACTCCCATAAGAAATGAGATAATATGTTCCATCCTCTTGCTTTTCTATCACGGAATAATAGTATTCATATTGCTCCTCTGTAATCATTCCCTGCTGTTTCGTGGCATCTACATCTCGATGATTCGATCCATTTCTTCTTTTGAACAGTTTTCTATTTCGTTGTTGGAAAGATTTATTCTTGCATATCTTGTTTCCCGCCATAGCAGTTCATCCAGATTACTGTCACCGCCTGTAACCGTAGTGATCATCCGTTCAAAGATGCTATAATTCTTATAGTCGTACTGATAATAACAGTACTGTCCTCCCTCCATATCCTGTACATAATAGACTTCACCCACCAGCTCATTGTCTATATAATCGCTGTCATCATGCAGTATATTGAAATCTGTATAGATACTGCAAGAATTGATTTCATAATCAAATTGTAATTTCATTTCCGTTTTCACCAAGAAATAAGCCTGAAAGATTATAAAAATGCTGCATAGTAAGTTCGGTTCAGCTTTTTTTGCAAGTTTTCTGTCATTTTGCGTAAAAATCACAATTTCCATTCAATTATCATTTTATATTGACATAAAAATATCAAAAAAGGCTGTTGCCGATATTTTCATATCCACAACAGCCTTATTCACACACTACTTATTTGTAGTTTACAATCTTACCAAAGTCAGCCTTTAATGCTGCACCACCAACTAAACCACCATCGATATCCGGCTGAGCGAATAATTCAGGTGCTGTAGCTGCGTTAACAGATCCGCCGTACTGAATACGAACTGCATCTGCTGTAGCTGCATCATACATCTCATTGATACAAGCACGGATTCCTTTACATACTTCCTGTGCCTGCTCAGTAGTAGCTGTTTTGCCTGTTCCGATTGCCCAGATAGGCTCGTAAGCGATTACCATGTTCTTCACCTGATCAGCTGTAATTCCAACCAAGTCAGATTTGATCTGAAGACGAATCCAATCCATCGTAACACCCATCTCACGCTGCTCTAATGTCTCGCCGCAGCAAAGGATTGGTGTAAGACCTGCTTCGAAAGCCTTCTTTACTTTCTTGTTTAATAAGCAGTCATCCTCTTTGAAGTACTCACGTCTCTCGGAATGTCCGATGATTACATACTTAACGCCTGCATCAAGAAGCATTGCTGCACTGATTTCTCCGGTGTAAGCACCTTTTTCTTCAAAGTACATATTCTCTGCACCAACTGCAACATTGGTTCCTTTTACTGCTTCAACAACAGGAACGATATCAATTGCAGGTACGCAATATACTACATCTACATCATCTGATTTTACTAAATCCTTTAACGTTGCACATAATGCAACAGCCTCGCTGGGAGTCATGTTCATCTTCCAGTTACCAGCAATAATTTTTCTTCTAGCCATTTTCTTGTCTCCTTATTTTCTTTTTTCTTATTAGCCAAGTTATTTGGTATCTCCGCATCTCCTTGGCCAGGTTGTTACTTTTCAAAATAATTTAGATGTTCTTTGGCGATGCCCCCATTGGGGCATCGTCAATATAGAACATCTTAATTATTTGTCATCAGCAGCCACAACACCAGGTAATTCCTTGCCCTCTAAGAACTCAAGGGAAGCTCCACCACCAGTTGAAATGTGGCTCATCTTATCAGCAAAACCTAACTGATTAACAGCAGCAGCAGAATCTCCACCACCGATGATTGTTGTTGCATCTGTCTCTGCAAGAGACTTCGCTACAGCGATTGTTCCTTTTGCAAGAACAGGATTCTCGAACACACCCATAGGTCCGTTCCAAACAACTGTCTTTGCAGACTTAACAGCATTCGCATAAAGCTCTGCAGTCTTAGTTCCAATATCAAGACCTTCCATATCAGCAGGAATCTGATTAGCATCTACAACCTTAACTTCGATTGGTGCATCAATAGGATCAGGGAAACCTGCAGCAACTGTGGTATCGATAGGAAGAAGAATCTTCTTACCAAGTTTCTCAGCCTTTGCCATCATTTCCTTACAGTAATCAAGCTTCTCATCATCTACTAAGGACTTACCAATTTCGTATCCCTGCGCTTTTAAGAAGGTAAATGCCATACCACCACCAATGATCAAAGTATCACATTTCTCAATCAGGTTATTGATAACATTTAACTTATCAGCAACTTTAGCTCCACCAAGGATTGCTACGAACGGACGAACAGGATTCTCTACTGCATTGCCAAGGAAGTCGATTTCCTTCTGCATTAAATATCCAACGGTACAAGCGCCACCCTTAGCACGAACAACATCTGTTACACCTGCAACAGAAGCATGTGCTCTATGGGAAGAACCGAAAGCGTCACATACATATACATCACAAAGATCTGCCAATTCCTTGGAGAAAGCTTCACCATTCTTGGTTTCTTCTGCTCCACGGAAACGTGTATTCTGAAGCAATACAACATCTCCTTCTTTCATGTCTGCAACAGCCTTTGTAGCAGCTTCGCCTGTTACATTGTAATCAGATACGAAGTTCACTTCTTTGCCAAGCTTCTCAGCAAGTCTCTTAGCAACAGGTGCTAAAGATTCCCCTTCATTTGGTCCATTTTTAACCTTACCAAGATGTGAACAAAGGATTACCTTACCACCATCAGCAAGTAATTTATTAATGGTAGGAAGTGCTGCTTTGATACGAGTATCATCTGTGATCTCGCCGCTTTTTAAAGGTACATTAAAATCGCATCTTACAAGAACTCTTTTTCCTTTTACGTTGATATCATCAACGGACTTTTTGTTTAAAGACATTGTATATATCCTCCTTAAATTATAATTACAACTTAATTACCCTGATAGAAAAATAGTCCGGTCCTCTTGGGACCGGACCACATAAAGTCTTCTATAAATCAATTATGATTTACTGTAACTCTGAGAAATACTTAATTGTACGAACCATCTGGCTTGTGTAGCTGTTCTCGTTATCATACCAAGAAACAACCTGTACTAAGTTATCCTGACCAACCATTGTCTGAGTTGCATCAAAGATTGAACCATATGTGCTTCCTACGATATCAGAAGATACGATTTCGTCCTCGTTGTATGCAAAGGACTCTGTAGCTGCTGCTTTCATAGCTGCATTGATTTCTTCTTTAGTTACAGACTTCTCAACTGTAGCAACAAGAATTGTTGTTGATCCAGTAGGAGTCGGAACACGCTGAGCAGAACCGATTAACTTACCGTTTAACTCAGGGATAACAAGACCGATTGCCTTAGCAGCTCCTGTTGAGTTAGGAACGATATTAACAGCACCTGCACGAGATCTTCTTAAATCGCCTTTTCTCTGAGGTCCGTCAAGGATCATCTGATCACCTGTGTAAGCGTGGATTGTGCTCATGATACCGGATTTAATTCCAGCAAGATCGTTTAATGCCTTAGCCATAGGAGCTAAGCAGTTGGTTGTACAGGATGCAGCAGAAATAACTGTATCTGTAGCCTTTAATTCTTTATGGTTTACATTGTAAACGATGGTAGGAAGGTCGTTTCCTGCAGGTGCAGAAATAACAACTTTACGAGCACCAGCGTTAATATGAGCTGAAGCTTTTTCTTTAGATGTATAGAAACCTGTACACTCAAGAACTACGTCAACTTTTAATTCTCCCCAAGGAAGGTTGTTAGCATCAGCCTCTTTGTAGATTGTGATTGTCTTTCCATCAACTGTGATAGAATCTTCACCAGCTACTACTGTATCAGCCTTAGCGTATTTTCCCTGTGATGAGTCATACTTTAATAAGTGTGCTAACATATTAGGGCTTGTTAAATCGTTGATTGCTACTACTTCGTATCCTTCTGCTCCAAACATCTGTCTGAAAGCGAGACGACCAATACGGCCGAATCCATTAATTGCTACTCTTACTGCCATTGTTTCATTCCTCCTGAAAAATTTGATTTATTATTTGAAATCATGTTTACACACACAATGCGCATTTCATGATTTTCAAACGCATCACAGCAAACCTATTGTAACCAATTTGTACTAGAAATTCAAGATAATTTTGTAAATTAATTATAAACTATATGATTTTTCTATTTTGAATATGCTATTCTTGAGTCAGAACATCTATAAAAGAAGGGAGACAGATTATGTCTATAATTGCAGATTGTCATTTACATTCCTATCATTCAGGAGATTCCAGTGCCCCAATGGAAGCAATGATTCAGCAGGCAATTTCACTTGGGCTCAAGGAAATCTGTTTTACAGAGCATCAGGATATTGATTATGTTTATCACGAAAATGAAACCCCTGGCTGCTATGAAATTAATACGGATTCCTATTTATACGAATTAATCGGATACAAAGAACAATATCGTTCTCAGATTGAAGTATCCTTTGGTGTCGAACTGGGAATGCAGGCACACATTGCAAGAAAGCTGGCCGCTTACTCCAAGAATCATGATTTTGATTTTATCATTGCTTCTTCTCATTTATGCAACCAAAAAGATCCTTATTTCCCGGACTTTTTTGAGGGGCGATCTGAAGAGGATGCCTATCATGAATATTTTCAATATATTAATGAATGTCTGCGTTCTTATATGAACTTTGATGTCTATGGACATCTGGACTATATTCTCAGATATGGTCCCAACAAGAATGCCAATTTTGTTTATGCAGACTATCGTGATGATATCGACACCATTCTTAAGACCCTCATTGACAATGAAAAAGGAATCGAAATCAATTCCAGTGGTCTTGCTTATGGGCTTGGTCAGCCTCATCCCTGTAAGGATATCATTCAGCGTTATAAAGAGTTGGGTGGAGAGATTATTACGATTGGCAGTGATGCACATGAGCCATCACGAATTGCATATGATTATCATACGGTAGGAGAACTTCTGACAGACATCGGTTTTCGTTATTACTGTGTTTTCAAAGGACGACTTCCTGAATACTTTAAGATTTAACCATTTCTTTTTTACTCTGAGGATGCATAGAATTAAGGAAGAGCATCTGCGAATCGGAGCTATATGAATCGATTTCATTCTATTATGAGGGGTACTCTAATCAAGGGTACCCTGATTCTTACTCTGGCCGGTCTGTTAAGTCGTCTGATCGGGTTCTTTTATCGTATCTGTCTTTCCCGCTATTTCACCGGGGAAAACATAGGAATTTATCAACTGATCACTCCTATTCTGGCACTGACCTTTGCCCTTACTGCTGCAGGTCTGCAGACTGCGATTTCTCGTTTGGTTGCACAGGCCGTTACACATTCCGCTGATTCTGCTTATCAAATTCTATGTACCGCACTGTTTGCATCACTCATTCTATCTGTGTTGACTACTGCTTTTCTACTGCTCTATTCTGAATGGGTTGCCTGCTTCTTTCTTAAGGAGGAACGAACTGCTCCACTCATTCGTATTGTCGCGCTCTCTGTTCCATTCGCATCCATACACTCCTGTATCAACGGGTTCTTCTATGGGCTCAAGCGAACCGGCGTGCCCGCACTCTCTCAACTCTTAGAACAATTTTTTCGTGTAACCTTTGTTTTCCTATTTTGTGCTTTTCTTGTTGGTGATTCTAATTCTCCAAAAATTATTGTTGCTGCAATAGGGCTTTTGATCGGTGAGATTTTCTCTTCCATCTTCTCACTAATTTGTTGTTTTCGTACACTTATTTCGCTGTCCTGTACCATGCCCATTCCCTCCTTGTCAAAGTTTCGCAATCTTCTAGGCCAGTTGTTCTCTCTCTCCTGGCCCTTAACAGCAAGCAGAGTCATAATCACGCTTCTCTTAAGCATTGAAGCCAGCTACATACCGGAATGTTTAGAACAACATGGTATGTCTACTGCTGATTCACTTACTGTATACGGCATTCTGACAGGTATGTCACTACCGCTGATTCTTTTTCCCAGTGCCCTAACTAATTCTGTATCTGTTCTATTACTCCCAATCATTTCCGAAGCAGATGGCAAGCACAATATAAGTCAAATTGTAAAAACAACCAGACGATGCGTAAAATACTGTCTTTTGCTTGGTTTTGCGGCCACTATTGGGTTCTATTTTCTGGGGCTTCCGGTTACGTCATTACTCTTTCATAATACACTCGCCGGCGAATATGTCAGACGCTTAAGTCTGCTTTGCCCCTTTCTCTATCTTGGCACAACACTTGGAAGTATTTTGCACGGTCTTGGCAAGACCAAGCAATCCTTTTTAATTCAATTGCTGTCCCTTAGTTCACGTTTATTCTTTGTCTTTGTTCTGATACCGGACTTTGGAATTCAAGCTTATTTTATGGGGTTGTTTCTTAGTCAAATGTTCCTCAGCATCCTTTATCTGCTTGCGTTACGCAAATATCTGTATTATACTTAATAGCAATTTCAAGAATGGAGGACAATAACATGAGTTTCGAATTTATCAAAAAACTACCCACTCCAACAGAGATACGGGAACAATATCCGGTTCCGGATCATTTATGCAAGTTAAAAGAAGAGCGGGATCGTCAGATTTGCGATGTAATTGCAGGAAGAAGTGATAAATTTCTTGTAATTATTGGCCCCTGTTCTGCAGACAACGAAGAATCCGTATGTGATTATGTCAATCGTCTTGCACGAATTAATGAAAAAGTAAAAGATAAATTAATTCTGATTCCCAGAGTTTATACAAACAAGCCAAGGACAACCGGAGAAGGCTACAAAGGAATCGTGCATCAGCCTAATCCAGAGCAAAAGCCTGATTTTTTGCAGGGACTCATTTCCATGCGTAAAATGCATCTTCGTGTAATGGAAGAATCCAGATTAACCGCAGCTGATGAGATGCTCTATCCGGAAAACTGGAGATATGTTTCTGATATATTATCCTATGTTGCGATTGGCGCCAGATCTGTAGAAGATCAACAGCACCGTCTGACTGTCAGTGGATTTGATGTTCCTGCCGGCATGAAAAATCCTACCAGTGGTGATTTCTCTGTTATGCTCAACAGTGTTTATGCCGCACAGCATTCTCATTCTTTTATTTATCGTGGTTGGGAAGTGAAAACCTCCGGCAATCCATATGCTCATACCATTCTTAGAGGTGCTGTTAATAAGCATGGCAATTCTCTGCCCAATTATCATTATGAGGATCTTGCTCTGCTCATGGAAATGTATGCAGATCGTGAAATCAACAATCCTGCCTGCATTATTGATTCCAATCACAACAACTCCGCCAAGAGATTTGATCAACAACCAAGAATTGTAAAGGAAGTCATGCATTCCAGACGTGTTAATCCGGATATCAGAAGTCTTGTCAAGGGTGTGATGATCGAGAGCTATATCAAAGAAGGCTGCCAGAAAATCGGCGAAGGTATTTATGGCAAATCAATTACCGATGCATGTCTTGGCTGGGCCGACTCCGAGCAGCTCATCTATGATATTGCAGCTTATGTCTAATGTTTAGGATTACCTCTTCTTTGGACTCCATTCTATAATTAGCGCTGCAGGCAATCTCGTACTCATGATTGTCTGCAACCATTCTTTGTATCTTTTTGTTCCACAGTTTCTCAAAGCATACGCGTATTCTCCTATTGCAAAAAAATAACGCCCCGATAATATTATCGGAGCATTACACATTAGTTCTTCGTTATCTGCTTAAATGATTCTTATCCTCGCGGGAAATTTCTGGCATAAACTTCACGAATCTTATTCTGGCTCATATTGGCATAGATCTGAGTTGTTGAAATATCTGAATGTCCAAGCATCTCCTGCACGCTTCTAAGATCAGCTCCATTCTCAACAAGATGCGCTGCAAATGAATGACGAAGAGTATGCGGTGTAATATCAGCCGTAATTCCTGCTTTCTTGGCATAGAACTTCACCAGCTTCCAGAATCCCTGTCTGCTCATAGGTTGTCCTGAACAATTCGTAAATAATACATCCGAGGTCTGGTCTGCCAGTAAAATAGCTCTCGCATTTTTCAAATAATCGGTTAAAGCACGTTTAGCCGGTGCGCCAAATGGAATAACACGTTCCTTATGCGCATCTCTGCAGATGATATAACCTACCTGAAAATTAATATCTGTCGTTTTGAGATTAATTAATTCTGAAACTCTGATTCCAGTAGCATACAAAAGTTCCAGCATTGCACGGTCTCTGCTCTCCTTTGGAGAACTTCCTCTTGGCTGATCTAATAATTTATTCACTTCATCTGTCGTCAAAATCTCCGGAAGCTTCTTCTCAATCTTTGGTGCCTTTAAAGATTCTGATACATCCTCTGTGATAGAGCCATTCTTAAAAAGATAATGAAATAAAGCCTTTATGGATGCCACATTTCTTGAAACAGTAGCAGCTGCAAAACCATTCTTCTCCAGATATAATATGTAAGACTGTAAGTGCGTTGCTGTGATCTTTGTTACATCTGTTAACCCTTGAATGGCCATGTACTTCTCTACCTTAGACAAATCACGCTTATAAGACATTTCTGTATTGGCAGAAGTCTTCTTGATGTTATGCAGATAGGAAATAAAGTCCTGTAATTCCTTTTCCATGATGTGACCTTCCCTCTATAGTATTTGCTTATTGCATCAGAATAATATCTTTTCTGACGCGTCTAGGTAACATTATAAGCAGAATTTTTCAGAAAAGCAAATGTCATTTTTACTGAATTTTCCTAGAAAAATAAGCATTTTGGAACTTGACACAAGATATCGAAATTTGAATTTTCGAGCGATACCACATCTTGTAAAAGTCATGTTAAAAATTTTATCATATAACATAATAAATTGGGATTCACATAACTTTCCAAAAGGATTCCAATCAGAACCACTCCTGCCATAGTAAAAATTTGTATCATTTTACCAAAAATTTTTTTCTCTCTTGACTTTTCACATGCTTCAACCCAATTCAGGTAGAGATAGTAGGCGAAAACATAACAGAGCCCTTGAGGGAACATAACTCCAAGACACAAAAGCGGCCCGGCAATTCCAAATCTCATGCAGGAAGATGCAAGTAATACTCCACTCCATCCGCCAACAATCCCGCAGCATATATAATTAGCCTGTCTCACTACACTAGTCCATGCAAGTAATGCCAAAAAAGCTATCAGCAGTCCTCTTTTGCGTAAGCAGTACCAAAATAAACTGTTTTCATTTATATCAATATACTTCATTCTGCGAATGGTATCTTCTGAGAACAGACCATTCTGTTTTAATAAAGAATCATCAACAAATTGAATCAGTAAGACACCTAAAAATAGTCCTGCCAGGAAAAAGAACAACAGCTTTTCTCTTTTCATATATACTCCAGGCTTGTTTTTCTTATCTTATGTGCCGTTGCTGCCAGATAGAACTTCGATTGCACTAATTAAGATACTTATTTTTGTAGGCCAATAGTGCAGCAATCGTCTTGGCATCCTGCATCTTTTCGTTATAAATCATTTTTTCGAGGTCCTGTACTGACCATTCCTCGACATTAATATATTCATCTTCATCCAATGCCCTGACGGATTTTTTCAAATCTCTCGCAAGAAAAATATCTATTTTCTCATTGCAGTATGCAACCGTAGGGTAGATTGAAATGAGTGGAACAATATTATCACTTCTATATCCGGTCTCTTCCTCAAGTTCTCTGGCCGCAGCTTCTATTCTTGGTTCCATCGCATTCTCCAGCCCTCCTGCCGGAATTTCAAGTGTGAATCGGTCCAATGCATTACGATACTGTCTGACAAGAAGTATCGTTTTTGCATCTGTCACCGGTAACACTGCAGCAGCACCCTGGTGTCCAATAAAATCCCATGTGGCTATATTCCCATTTGGAATACGAACCGTATCATGATAGTAGTTGATAATTTTACCGGTTGCAATTTTAGTTCGATTCAGTCGCTCAATCTTCATTTCCTCAAGATTACCATGGAGTTCCTCATTCTTATTCTTCATTGCACTTCTCCTTTCAACCTTTAGTGATCTATTGATAAAAAAAGAAACTGCCGCACCACAGCCTAACCCGTGGATACGACAGCCTCCATATTAGTGTAATTACAGCTGCTTAAGGAAGTTTTCGATACGATCCAATCCCTTTTCAATCTGTTCAATGCTGATTGCATAAGAAAGTCGAATATGATCAGCGAATCCAAAGTCAGCACATGGAACAATGGCTACACTGAATTCATCTAAAAGAATCTCAGCAAGTTTTGCTGCTGTTTCAATCAATGCGCCTTGATATGTCTTTTCAAGTACCTTGGAAACATCGATAAATACATAGAATGCTCCTTTTGGTTCTTTACACTCTACCAAAGGCATTGCCTGTACGCGCTTCACCATATATTCACGTCTATTATTAAATTCCTTACGCATCTTCTCGATTTCTTCCTGAGGTCCCATTAATGCTTCATAGGCAGCCTTTTGTGCGATTGAATTGGGATTGGAGGTTGCATGAGACTGCATTGCGCTCATTCGCTTGGTGATTTCAACAGAAGCACCACAATATCCAACTCTCCAGCCTGTCATGGCATAGCTCTTAGACAGACCGCTGCAGGTAATTGTTCTTTTATAAATCTCCGGATTCAAGGATGCGATACTTACATGCTTCTCCTCACCGTAAATTAAATATTCATACATTTCATCTGCTACAACATAGAAGTCTTTACGAACCGCTACCTCAGCAATTGCTTCCAACTCTTCCCTTGAATAAATCATACCGGTGGGATTACTTGGGGAGTTCAAAACCAATGCTTTGGTCTTATCCGTTACAGCATCTTCAATCTGCTTTTCCGTTACTTTATACCCCTGCTCTTTACCACCAACGATAAATACAGGTACACCATCTGAAAGCTTCACCATCTCAGGATAACTCAGCCAGTATGGTGCAGGAATAATTACTTCATCTCCGGGATTTAAGATTGCATCAAAGATGTTGGTAAGGGAATGCTTTCCTCCATTACTGATTACAATCTGATTTGGTGCATATTCAATATTATTAAATTCTTTGAATTTCTTACAGATTGCATTCTTTAACTCATTGGTTCCGGAAGCCGGTGTATATTTAGTGAATCCATCATTGATTGCCTTAATCGCTGCATCACAAATGTTTTGCGGCGTATTGAAATCCGGTTCCCCGGCGCCAAACCCGACAACATCAATTCCGTTTGCTCGCATTTCCTTCGCCTTTGCTGTGATTGCAAGTGTGGACGAAGGTTTTACCTGTTCTGATTTCTTTGACAATGTCAATGCCATATCATTCACCATCCTCTAGTATTATTAATATCTAAGCTTTATATCTGTTACATTTTACTATATGCATTTTGAATGCACAATAAAAAGTTTTAATTTTGGAGATTTTTTACAAAAACACTAATCCTCAAGCAATGTCAAATGTTCAATTTTCGGTTCCGCCATCATGGAGAAGTTAGTGTA
>JAKQFQ010000274.1 GCA_029558315.1 Bacillota bacterium | reverse complement strand
TAAGAAAAGTCCGGGTACTTTCAAGAATACCAATGCTAAGTCCGGCAATTATCAATACCACGATGAATGCCTGGAGTGAACTTCCCATGTATGTGATTATTGATTCTGCCAAATGAGCAAGAGGACCGGTTAGTGATTCTGGAATTTCGACATGAGTATTTCCAAAGACAGAATCAATCAGAATCTTGGAGGAGTAGGGGATAAACGCAGTAAAAAAAGAACGTAGGGCGGTAATGAAAAGTATGACTACGAGTGTCAGAAAAAATGGCCGAAAAAATGGAACAAAAAAGAGAAGAATGTCCCATGAGTATTCAGTAACTTTATCCGATTTTTCTTCAGAAGGAAGATACCGGTTTACCGTGGATCTGATTCTCTTTCGCATATCTGGAAAACTATGTAATAAATAGTACTTGTCATGAAGCCATTAAAAGTGTTTGAATAGCATGCCAGATAGAGAATGTAATTGGGGTTTGATATGTATCATACAGAACATGAGATCTATAAACCTCAATTTGGACTTAATTTCTGAAGATACTTGTAATTTCCATGTTGGAATCCAGGATGATCAACCCCAACACAAATAGACCTCAATTTGGGCCTTGATTTTAATGAATTTAGATCTAACCATCACTCCCACGCAACGCTATTGGCTCATATTACTAAGGCATACAAAACATCATCCCTCTGTCGATCCGGGAATACAGACAAGGGAAAAGAGAGGTTCAGACACCCAATTTTGAGATAGATCCCATAATTGAACACGCCATTATAAATTGGAGACATTAATAAATGAAACAGATCTTCCCAGAGAACCTACATATATCTGCGAAAAAAAAGGTAAAATCGATAGTAGCTTTCGTTATCAAATCATTTTTCATAAATATGTAAACATCGCTTAAGATCTGAATAGTAAGTAGAAATATCATGAGACCTGATTCACCTCCCATAGGATCAATCGGAAAAGTTCCGGTTCGTGGTCGTTTGAAATTACTTCGGGAATCTATGCGGTATGTTCCCCCGGAAGAAGGTGATTCATTCAGATACCGTGATATTCTCTATTTTGTCAGGTTTCTAATCCCACTTAAAGGGCCTATCATCTTATCTCTCATTCTCTCTTTTATAATCTCAATCAGCTCCACCGTAATGCCACTTTCCAGTAAATGGGTTATTGATTATCTCTTTCTTGGTGAGAGCACCACCCCACTCCTGGAAAAACTCGATACTCATCACCTGGGATTTCTGGTTCCTTATGCAGATGAAATACTACATTCCCTACCGCTTGTCATATGCACCCTTGCAGTTGTTGAGATAGTAAAATATGTCCTTTCCAATGAGCGATCACTTATTCAATACCGGATCAATACAGAGTTTACCTACCGGGTTCGGATGACCGTTTTTCATCAGGTTCTTCGGTATCCGCTTTCATATTTTAAATCCAGTCGGACAGGATACCTGCTTGCACGGATATCAGGAGATACCGGAGGCCTTTCTGCAATATCAGGAAGTATCCTTCAGGGGATCATTTCAGCAGCGACAACCCTTGTTGTAACTTCGACCATCCTCTCTTCGCTGTCCCTTACTTTAACGCTCATCGTGCTGGTTTTTGTCCCGGTTTCGGTTGGACTTAGTTACTGGATTAACCGTATTAGTCGTTCCTATAATATTCGGGGAAGAGAGATAGGTCTTCGGACGTCTGCTGATGGTCAGGAGATTCTCTCAGCGATTGATACTATTAAGATACATGCATCTGAACACCGTGAACTGGATAAATATGCAAATAATCTCCAAAAATCTATTTCACTTACCATTGCGAGTATGCTCTTTGGACAGGTCACCGGGGGGATACAGCGGAGTATTTCATATGCTCTCATTTTAATTGTGATGCTCATCGGGGGGACATTGGTAATTGAAAAACAGATGTCAATTGGTGATTATACCGCTTTTCTTGCAATGTATCCACAACTTACCGGAGCGGTGACAATGTTTCTGCAACTTCCTCTTTCTCTCCAGGGGACTGCAATCGCTTCAGGCAGAGTAAAGGAACTATTGGATCTCACTACAGAAGATGAGTCATTGGATCCTGAACATCCTCTCATCACTCCGGATCATCAAGCCAAAGGTGAGATTGTTTGTGAAGATGTATCTTTTGCATATGAGCCTGATCTTCCGGTCCTGTCAAAATGTTCTCTTACCATCCATCAGGGAGAGCATGTGGTTCTTACCGGTCAGACCGGTGCAGGCAAATCCACGTTTATTCATCTGCTCTTAAAACTTTATCATGCTGATTCTGGAAGAATTTTTATCGATGGTATTGATATCAAAAATCTCCATCCCCGATGGATCCGTGAACAGATGGCTGTGGTTACCCAGGATCTCTTTCTATTCCATGACACCATTATGAATAATGTCAGATATAGCCGTCCTGAAGCATCTGATGACAAAGTAATGGAAGCATGCCAGTCAGCCGGTCTCCATGATGAAATAATGAAATTTCCCGAGAGGTATGATCTTATCGTGGGAGAACGTGGGGGGAAACTTTCCGGTGGACAAAAGCAACGGCTTGCAATCGCCAGGGCACTCCTTCGAAATACTCCGATATTCATACTTGATGAACCAACCGCCCATCTGGATCCAGAGACCGAAAAGAGACTAACCGATGAGTTTATGCGACTACTTGCAGGGAAAACGGTGATTATTATCTCTCACCGGGAGGATCTGACCCGGCTTGCGGACCGTGTGTATGATCTTAAGGAAGGAAAAATTAGTATTTCTGAAGGATGTAACAGGCCATTATAATGAAACCAATTTTTTTCCCATCATCAAATAACTGATAATCGATGATTCATCTGACAAGATTATCAGTCAAGGGCTTATTCAGATTATCAGATATATTAGTATGTAAAGAACAGAAGAGATAGAACCCATCGTTATATGGTCAGAGAGAGAATAAACCGAATAGCAAGTGCTTTTATGAAAAAGCAGAACTGAGTCAAGTTTAAATAGGAGTAGCAGAAATAAGTGACCTTTGTTAAAACCGGGAAGAACTTCTATCAGTTGTCGCGTTTAATAGAAATATACGATGAGGTTCTTTAATACCGCCGGACCGGTGAACTGCCAGGATCATTACTGTCTCCCGCCTCTCAGTCGTTTTGATCTACCGGAAATTCTCTCTCTCATCAGCCAGAAAAAGTATTTTGTTCTACACGCTCCAAGGCAGAGCGGTAAAACCTCATGTCTTCTTGCATGTTCTGATTATCTCAACAAACAGGGGGATTACTGTGCACTCTATACTAATGTTGAAGCGGGTCAGGCTGCCCGTGAAGATGTTAATCTGGCAATGCGGGCAATATTATTCGGGATGCTGCAAAGATTTGAGATAAATTTCCCAAATCTTGTTATAACAGATGACTTGGAACAGCTAATCTTGAAACATGGCCCTTATGGTGCAATGGGAGCTTTCTTTTCTCTGTTATCTGACAGGCTCGAGAAACCATTCATCCTAATGATTGATGAAATTGACTCTCTGATTGGCGATACCCTTATTTCTGTTCTCCGCCAGATCAGAGCAGGATATGATACCCGGCCGGGTAATTTTCCCTCGTCGGTTATCCTCTGCGGTGTCCGGGACATCCGAGATTACCGTATTCATTCGGAAAAAGACAAAGCAATCATCACCGGTGGAAGTGCCTTCAATATCAAAGCCAAATCTCTCAGGCTAGGAAATTTTTCCGAGGAAGAGACCAGAACTCTTCTTCTTGAGCATACAAAAGAGACAGGACAGGTATTTGAAGATGATGCACTTGGATCCATCTGGTCACTAACCATGGGGCAGCCATGGCTTGTCAATGCTCTTGCATATGAGATCTGTTTTGAACTTAAAGAAGGTAAAGACCGAGAAAATCATCTGACAGAAAATCTTGTTGTGGAAGCAAAAGAACGTCTTGTCAGGAGAAGAGAGACACATCTTGATCAACTGGTGGATAAACTGAAAGAAGAGCGTGTCAGGAGAGTGATTGAGCCGATGCTTACCGGTGAGGTGTTTGAACAAGACTTCAGACCGGATGATATTGCATATCTCGTTGATCTCGGACTTATAACGCAGGTCAGTAGTGGTGCTGTTGCAATAGCAAATCCGATATATCAGGAGATAATACCAAGAGAACTGAGCTTTGGTGCACAATCCGGAATGGCTCTTGAAGCTTCATGGTATATTAGTGAAGATGGGAAAATTCGATTATATGAATTACTTGAGTCTTTCCAACAATTTTTCCGGGAACATTCAGAGAGCTGGACAGATATTGCCCAGTACAAAGAAGCTGGTCCACAACTCCTTCTACAGGCATTTCTCCAGCGAATTATTAATGGAGGCGGACAAATAACCAGGGAATACGGTCTTGGTATGGGTAGGACCGATCTCTTTATTCTCTGGAATCTTCCGGATGGGAAAACCCAACGATTTGTCATTGAATGTAAAATTTTACGAGGTTCACGTGAGAAGACAATTTATAACGGGCTTGGCCAGGTTACTGGTTATGCTGACCGGTGTGGGGCAGAAGAAGTATATCTCCTTATTTTTGACAGGGAAAAAGAAAAAAGTTGGGATGAGAAGATATTTTTTGAAACGATAGAGCATGACGGATGGCAGGTGACTATCTTCGGGATGTAAGAGGGATTCCGGTTTCCTATTGCTTACCTTGTCCATCACGTTTCTCATCTGAGAAACTCCGGAAAAACCAAAGATAATATTTACCTAATCAGAGAAATAGTAATATATATGAAACCCGGATTGGGAGAGTTCAGAGACACTTTCATCGAATTTAGTAAACCTGGATCATCTCTCAATAAACCAGTTTTTGGAAAAAATAAACTCTCTTCTCTCCCTGATTTACAGGTTAAAATCACCTGTGCTTCAGTTATTAAAACACTCTGTGATAATATCAAATTCGGTTGTTGTTAAAATGAAGAAAAAATATATTAAACCCTCGATCATCGATCTGTCGATTGAGGGGATGACCGGATTTGGATATGGAGTATTATCTACAAATTGTTTAACGGGAACCGATTTCACATCCTCTACATGTGTCAAGGGATTCGGTGCGAATTCGTCCTGTTCTGATGGTGGATCAGCAACAAACGCATGCAGTGATGGAGCTGCACCCTCCGATAAGGGAACATTGTGTGAAACCGGCTCAAGTGCAAATGGAAGAGGATGTCTTGATGGTGGTTCCGTATCCGGGTTTAATCCGGCTTGTAATAGTGGAGGAAGGGGATTCAATATTAATGCTGCTGATTGTGAACTTGGATCAACTGCAAATTTTTGTTGGGATGGAAATAGTAACGTGGGGGGATTCTCATAACCTATCTCTATCTGAACAAATCCCCTACCGACTCCAGTCCTGTAGATCTTCCTCCACGAGGAGTTTGACGATCGGGCATTCCTGTCCAACCCGGACAAAGTCAGATCTGTCGGTCTCACCCCAACCGGAGTGACCATCTGGCAATCCCTCTCCGAAGGAAAAGACCTGGACGGGATCATCCTGGCACTGACGAATGAGTTCGAACCATAATCGGAAGCCATCCGGACATTCTGCGATAAGATCGTTCATGTGTGAGTTACCCATACATGAACGAATGCCCGTAATAATGCTGCTTTAGCAATACAAATTATCCTTATCAGAGAGCAACGAAAAATCTAGATTCCTTATCAAAGGGTCGTATAATACGATGATATGGTAATCATCATCCTACTCAATGGCCCTCTTAAAGCGAAGGAAGTATTTTTTATTATCAATTCAAATTGAATAATATGAATAATAAAATTCCCGATTCTGGTGAAAAAACTCATCCTCATGTTATTATTGATACTCAACTCCAGTTTACTGATTCGTCTTCAAAACCGTTATTTGGTTTATTAAAAAATTGGAAAATAAACACTCAGGAACTCTGTGATGAACTGAGAGATTAAATGAGTTCATTTTTTGCAGATACATATGCTCTCATCGAAATAATAAAAGGAAAACCTGTATATTTTGAATATTCACAAGGTGCATTGGCAACAACTGAATTTAATTTATACGAATGTGCCTATGCAATTTCTCGCGATTACCCAGATAAATCCCTTGATATTTGTTCTCAAATAAGAAATCATGTCCATTTGTATCACCCAAATGATATTGATTATCTGAATGCTTCTTTGATTCGGCGTAAGATGAATGGAAGTGGAAAAACTCTTTCACTTATTGATGCATTAGGCTACACCATTGCATTATCATTGAAGATTCCATTTTTAACCGGAGACAGAGAATTTTCTGATATTGAAAATGTATTATTTGTCCAATAAAATGAAAGGGTTTAATAAATTATTACTGAATTCCACCCTCTATCGATAAATTTGGTATTATTAAGTTCATCTTCTTGATGTACGGACAAACCATCCGGGGTTTAATTAGCTTCGCAAGTAGTATGTAATACCTCTCTTGACTTTGATGAGTGAAGGGGGGGTGACTTTCGGATGCTGATTCTCATAAAATACCGGAAAAACCAAAGATAATGTTAAAATACTCACGGGAATAATATTATATATGATTCCCGGAGAGAGAGAGAGATTCCTGAAATACTCTCGTCTATTTCAGTAAATCAGGATGATATCTCTAAAATAATAACTTTTGATAAAGATCAACTCTATTCTTTACTTGGTGTGCAGGTATTGGGCACCGACACTTCACCCACAAAAACACTCTTTTCAGATGAATTAGAAGCAGTTCAGAAGCGGGCTCCAATTCAACTGGAATTCCGAAGTACGGAACAAAGAGGAAGAAGCTGGCTGAAAGAGCACATCGATTCTATCAAACCACAGATTAAGAAAACCCTCTGTGATGATCTCAACTTCTGCAAGAATGAAGAGTCGATCCTTAAAGATCTTACCGTGGTCCTTGCAGCCCTTGTTCCGGTTATAGCAACGGGTCTTGGCATTCCTGTCGCTACAGCGGTGACCATCGGTGTATTGCTTGCGAAATATTACGGAAGAGTCCTATGTGGATGTCCGGGAACATCATCCGGGAAGAAATGATACCATGAAGAAAAAATATATTAAACCAGTAATAATTGACCTCTCAATTGAAGGTATGACCGGATTTGGATATGGTGTTTTATCTGCTAATTGTGTGGAGGGGTCCGACTTCTTATTGAGTTCATGTAGTGACGGATCAGGCGTAAATTCTTCCTGTTCTCCGGGTAATGCACCAACAAATGAATGCAGTAATGGCAGTCTACCATCCGACAGTGGAACCTATTGTGAATCTGGAAACAGTGCAAACGGAAGAGTATGTTCTAGTGGACCTACGGTTTCCGGATTTAATCCGGCCTGTGTTACCGGGGGTGGTGGTTTTAACATAAAGGATGATATTCCTGATTGTAGTGATGGCCTCACTACGCAACACTGCTTCGTTGGAAACAGCAATGTGGGAGGATTCTCATAAACCCCCTTTCTGAATCTATGACCAAACCCACACCTTAAATCTCCCTTCACGAGGAGTTTGACGACTGGGCACTCCTGTATAACCCGGACAACGGCAGATCCGTCGGCCTCACCCCGACCGGAGTGAGTATCTGGCAATCCCTCTCCGAAGGAAAAGAGTATTGGGATCATCCAGGCACTGACCAATGAATTCGAACCATTACCCGAAGATATCATGGAAGACATTCGGGCATTCTGCTATTATATCGTTCGTACAGGGTTAGAGTATAGGTGACTGAAAATCGGCAGCTGACGAAGGTACCATAATTCCATTATAATAGGGAAGGAAAATATTGCGACATATGTTGGTGCTGAAAAGCCTGTCTAATCGCAAATCTGTACTCAAATCACCAAATTTTTGAGAGACATTGATATCTTCTCATTATACTCACGAAACAATTTGAACATCCGATTCATTCATTTTTTTCGGTAACAAAACATATCATTGCCTAAAATAATATTAATAATTGAGATTATATGGGCCAAGCATCAGAGATTCGGTATTTGTATGATCAAAATGGAAATAGAACAGATGTTGTTATTCCAATATCAGCATGGAGTGAGGATATTGCACAGATTATTATGGGAAAAATTTCAAAGAAGGAGAAATTTGATCCTGCGGATTATATTGGAATTGTGCATTATACAGGTTCATCTGAGGATCTTGATAAAGAGATCAAACATCTTAGAAATGAATGGGAAAGGCTATGAGATATCTTATCGATTCAAATATCATCATTTATTTTATTACCGGTTCTGCATCCGATGAGGTGCTTATGACTATTAAGAAAATACTGATATCCTCATTTTTTACCTCAATAATTAGCAGGATAGAAGTTTTAGGATGGAATAAACATACCGAAGAGAGTTACAGAATGACTCATGATCTCCTCAAATTTAGTACTGTGATTCCAGTTGATGAAGCGGTTGCAAATCACGCCATTCATATTCGACAAAATTCGAATATCAAACTTCCTGATGCTGTAATTGCTGCCACAGCCATTAACCTGTCAGCGACCCTGATAACAAGGAATTACAAAGATTTTACATCAGTTAAAGGGATAGATATTATAAATCCTTTTGAATCTCAATGAATTTTTTTTCACAGGGTTTTCTCATCCAATCAGAAATTATATCTCATGAAATGTCAGATGCAGAGAAGATAATATTAAAATAATCACAGGAATACTATTATATATGATTCCCGGAGAGAGAGAGAGAGAGAGAGAGAGCAATCAGGAATCCCTTCAACCGATTTCTGTAAATAAAGACGATATCTTAAAAATTATCGCTCTTGACAAAGATCAACTCTATTCTTTTCTTGGAGTCCAGGTACTGGGCACCGAGACTTC
>JAKQFQ010000271.1 GCA_029558315.1 Bacillota bacterium | reverse complement strand
TATTTCTTTTAATCCCATAGGTCCTCTTGCATGTAATTTCTGTGTGCTGATTCCAATCTCCGCACCTAAGCCAAATTCAAATCCATCCGTAAATCTTGTGGAGGCATTGACATAGACACAGGCAGAATCAATTTCATTCAGGAATTTCTCTGCATTTACACAAGAATTGGTTATAATTGTTTCAGAATGTCCGGTGCTGTAATGATTGATATGTGTTATCGCTTCTTCAATTGAAGAGACTGTTTTAACAGAAATCTTCAATGCCAGATATTCTGCTGCGAAATCTGTTTCATCTGCCGGGATGCATCCAATTGCTGCAACGGCACATTCATCACCCTTGATTTCAACATTCTTGTCACTAAGTGCTTTGGCTACTTCCACAAGAAGAGTATCCTTGACTGCTTCATGAACAACCAGCGACTCACAGGCATTACACACTCCTATTCGCTGTGTTTTTGCATTGATTACAATGTCCTTGGCCATTTTTAAATCTGCAGTTTCATCAATGTAGATATGGCAGTTACCGGTTCCTGTTTCTATTACCGGAATGGTGCTGTTTTCAACGACACTTTTAATAAGACCTGCACCGCCTCTTGGAATCAGGACATCAACATAATCCTTCATATGCATGAATTCTATAGTTGTTGCACGGTCAGTTGAATAAATCAGTTCCATAGTGCTTTCGTTAACATTACACTTACGAAGTCCTTCCTTAATGCATTCTGTAATGGCAATATTAGAATTGATAGAATCACTACCACCTTTTAGAATCACAGAACTCCCAGCCTTAAAGCAGAGTGCAAATGCATCTGTTGTAACATTAGGCCTTGATTCATAGATAATTCCAATGACACCCATCGGAACCCTGCATTTTTCAAGCTTCAACCCATTCTTAAGTTCTGTTGTTTCAATGATCTCTCCGACCGGATCCGGCAAGCCTGCAACCTGTCTCATTCCTTCTGCCAAATCAGCAATTCTTCCTTCATCGAGGCGAAGGCGGTCAATTAATCCCACACTCATTCCTTTTGCAGTCGCTCTTGTAATATCTTTGGCATTTTCCATCATGATTTTATTGGTATGCTCTACAAGAATCTTTGCAATCTCAAGTAGTGTGGCATTCTTCTGCTCTGTCGTTAACTTAGCCACTTCATATTTGGCCTCTTTGGCGGATATACATATTTTAGTTAAATCCATCTTGCCTCTCCTTTTCCGTTGAGCATAATAATCTCGTTTTCGCAAATAATCTCATCCATTTGAACATCTTTCTCATCATGCGGACATTCTGATGCGATTTGAACAGAATATCCAATTCCGATCTTCCAAAGTTTGGGATAGCGTTCCAGGTATCTGTCATAGTATCCGCGTCCATAGCCGAGTCGGTGTCCGTCACGGCTAAACGCGCAGCCGGGGACTACAATGATTGCGTCTCTAATATATTCGTCTTTGGTAAATACATGATCCAGCCGAAATGGTTCTTTGATTCCTTTGAATCCATCTGTGAATTCCTGAAAAGAAGATATTTTATAAAAATCCATACTAACTCCGTTAACCCGCGGATAATATGCATTTTTACCCTGCTTTATGATTTCATTAAAAAGAAAATCAGTTCTTACCTCGCTGCCATAATTGTAATATAGCAGAATGTCTTTTGCTTTAATAAAACGACTTTCCGTAGTAATAAAATTACATATTCGTCTGCTATATTCATATGCATCCGGTGGTGCAACCGAATTTCTCTTTTTAATATACTCTTTTCTGAATTTTGTCTTTTGCTCTTTAAGTTCTGGAAGTTCCATGGTACTTTTCTCCTAAGTTGACAATTTCACCATTTTCTTCTACTACATCTATTGCATCTAATTGTCCGCGAAGATTCTTACGAACACTGGCAATATACTCCTGTCTAAGCTGCTTTTGTTCTAAAAGCTCAGCTGATGTCAATCCTTCACTTTGAGATTTATGATATAATTCATTGATTCTTTTAATTCTATCCTGCATATCTGCCATTACAATGCCTCCTTTAATCGTTATGTAAGGAAGTTACAAAATCTTTTAAATAAAAATTCTCATCTTTATTGGCTTGAAAAAGAGTTCCGATCTCACGGCCATCCATAATTCTATGAATTATCCGTACATCTTTGCTGTTGGCAATAATCATATCTGCGCCGGCAGAAGTGGCAATCTGCGCAGCAATCAGCTTCGTATTCATTCCACCGGTACCTACCAAAGATCCCGTTGTGGCCTTGCCCATATCCATAATTTCATCTGTTAATTTTGGAACAACACTGATAAACTCTGCATTCTTATTCTCTCTTGGATTATCCGTAAACAGACCGTCAATATCCGATAATAACAGCAAAAGATCAGCATCAATTAAGGATGCAACAATTGCAGATAAAGTGTCATTATCACCGATTTCAATTTCATAGGTAGCAACAGTATCATTTTCATTGACAATTGGGATTACCCCCAGTTTTAATAATTCTGAAAATGTATTATGTGCATTAAAACGATTCAGGTCATCTACAATAGTATTTTTGGTCATTAATACCTGTGCCGATACCTGATTATATTCAGAGAACAGTTTCTCATAGGTCATCATGAGTCTTGCCTGACCAATAGCAGAGCAAGCCTGTTTCACGGCAATTGAGTTCTCCTCAGCCTTTATATGGACCGCTTTCTTGCCGGCTGCAATTGCACCGGATGTAACCAGTACTACATCTTTCCCCTGATTACGAAGATTACACAACTCTCTGACAAGTACTTCCATTTTGATGTAATCAAGATCGCCTGTTTCTTTGTGTTGTAAAGAAGAAGAACCTATTTTAATGACAATTCTCTTCTTGTCTTTAATCATAGCTCTGTAATTTGTCATTGTTTTATCCTTATCTTTTCGTCAAAAAATTATCCTTAATTATACATCAACGCTATTTTTTCTGCAACTTTTACCCCATCAACAGCAGCAGAAGTTATACCACCAGCATATCCTGCACCTTCACCACACACAAAAAGCCCATGAACACAGGATTCCATCATTTCATTTCGAAGTATTTTAATCGGTGAAGAAGTTCTGCTTTCGATGCCACATAATAAAGCATCCTCAGAATCAAAACCTTTAATCACTTGACCGTAATGGTCAATAGATTCCACGAAATCATCGTAGAAATCTTTGGGCAGTATCTCTGAAACCGGACCAAATAAGTATTGTCCCTTGACTTTTGGAGTCACTCCATTCGTTCGAAATTCACTCATTTTTCTCTTTTTAAAATCTCCATAGCATTCAAGCACAATTTTGCCATTGCCTGTTTGATATGCTTTACGTTCCAGTTCTATTTGAAAATGCATTCCATCAAACAAATTCTTACCGTACAATGAATCATCTACCGTGATAACGATTGCACTATTAGCAATACCGGAGGCTCTATCATGATAACTCATTCCATTTACTACTACGCCTTCACCATCACCGGATGCATTAATAACATACCCGCCCGGACACATGCAGAATGAATATACGCCTCTGTTGGAACGCGTCTGGTAGGTCAGTTTATAATCAGCTGCAGGCAGTTTCTTGTCTTCCCATCCAATACCATACTGTGATTCATTTATGACGTTTTGATCATGTTGGATTCTAAGCCCTACTGCAAATGGTTTGTTCTCCATCTTAAGTCCCAGTTGATGAAGCCTTAAGAACGTATCTCTTGCACTATGTCCAATTGCCAGTACGCAGACGGATGTCTCGATAACTTCCTTGCTGCCGTCCGCCCTGGTAACTTCAACAGCACATAGTTCCCCGTTTTTTTGTATAAATCCGGTAAATGTTGTCTGAAATCGAACTTCTGCTCCTAATATAATCATATGGTTACGCATATTCTTTACAACAGATGTCAGAATATCAGTCCCAATATGCGGCTTATTATCATATAATATCGAGGAATCAGCACCATGTTCAACAAATATTTCCAGAATTTTTCTAATTCTACCGCTTTTATCTTTTACCTGTGTCTGTAGTTTGCCATCAGAAAATGTTCCTGCACCGCCTTCTCCAAAACATACATTACAGGAGTGATTCAAAACACCCGATTGAAAGAACTCATCTACTGTCTCTTGTCTTGCATCAACATCCATTCCTCGTTCAATCAGTATAGGCGCATAGCCTGCAAGACTTAAAAAATATGCTGCAAATAATCCGGCAGGTCCCGTTCCAACAATCACCGGACGTTGCAAAGATGGCTTCGATAGAACATTTTTGGGCATCACAAATTCGTATTGTGGCGGCGCAAATCTGCTGATATTGGCATTTTTACTGCTCTTTAGAAGCTTTTCTTCCAATTGAGAAGAACAAAGTTTTACCGCAACGCTATAGGAATAAAATAAATCCGGCTTTTTTCTGGCATCTAGAGATTTTTTGTGGATTTTTATGTATTTAATTTCATCTGCTTTAATATGAAGTATATGACGAATTTCATCATGCAGCTGATCTGTTTCGTTTTTTACAGGAACTCTTAATTTTATCTGATTAATCTGAATCATTATTCTTTTTCCCACTCTCTTCTTGCGATACTACTGCCGGCAAGATAGCCGCTAGCCATAGCAAAGTGCAGATTATAGCCTCCGCATTCACCTGCCACATTAAGGGCTTCACCGGTAATATATACATGTTTATCCTGTTTGGAAGACATATCCTCAGGATTAATCTGTTCTAATGCGACACCTCCGGTTGAAATCTGCGCATTTTGGTAACCATTAAGATCAAGCACCTCAAATTCATAATTTTTCATCATATACAGAAGGGATTGCAGTTCATCTGCCGTGTGTTTTGAAACAGGTTCATCTAATTTCCAGTTCTTTTTTCGCAAAAAGAAGAAAATGAGCTTCTTATGTATCATTCCGGTCATGAATTCTTCCAGGGTACGCTGATGCATTTGCTGATAACGCTTCTTAACAAAGCTGTCCATACATTCCTGCGTTAACGCTGGCAGAAAATCAACACGCAGCTTTGTGTTATGTTTATTTAACTCATCCATCCTTCTGGTTAATTGAAAAACTGCAATTCCGGAAAGGCCTTTCTCCGTAATCTGTAACTCTCCCCGCTCAGTCCCCTGTTCATTTCCATTGATGAATAAGGTTACAACGACATCACTTCGCACACCACTGATTACCTTTAAATCCTTATCCGAGCAGATTGTCTGAACCAATGCCGGATGAGAAGGAATCATTTTGTATCCAAGTGATTGCAGTAAAGGATAACCATTCTTTTGATGTTCCTGATAAACTCCCGCCAAACCACCGGTTGCAATCAAAAGTTCACTAAATCCTGAATATATTTTGTTGAATTCATCACAAAGTGAATAAGTATCGTCTTTTTTAGTAATTTTGGTAATCATACTCTCTGTTTTTACTTCAATTGACAGCTCTTTCATTCTGATTCGCAGAGCATCAAGAACGGTAGAGGCTTGATTGCTCACCGGATAAATACAGCCATTTTTGACCTTTGTGAGAATTCCAAGGTTTTGGAAAAGCTGTTCTTCCTGTTCTCTTGAAAATGATGTCAGGATTGAATTTAAAACTTTAGGAGAATCTGTTATATAATTATCTGTGGTAATGCTCTCATTTGATAGGTTACATTTGCCATTCCCTGTAAGCAGAAGCTTCTTACCAACACGGTCTAGACGTTCAAATATCACTACCTGTAAGTGATTCTGCGCCGCATAAATAGCCGCTATCATCCCAGACATTCCCGCGCCTATAATTGCAATTTTTCTCATTTATATCCCGACTCCTTTAACTTGTGTATGCTTCCAGAAAATCAAATAACTCTTCAATACTCTGAATTAGTTTAAATTGTTGTATCTCCATACAAATGGCATCCGGAAGTTCCTGTGCAGGGATTCCGGTATTTAAATATATTGTCTCTTTATCTTCGCAAAATACAACTACGCAATCATCAACGATTCCTAAATAGAAATAGTCTGCTTTCTCTGATTGATAGATTCGTTCAATCACAATTTCACTACTTGAAAATCTCAATATTCTATATTCATATAATCTCTTTAATTGATTTACTTCATCCTGCTCCTGTAATTCTCTATCCAATAGGGTATTAAGAGCATTACGATCTATTCCAACCATCTCAGAGGGTAACGTTGCATCTGTGGTTTTAATAGAACCATTGATATAAGTATCAATATAGGATAATTTCGTATTCTCTGTAATAATTATATCCTGATTCGATATAGGAACAGCATTTTGAGATGCAATATCATTATCGCTATCCGATAAATCCTGCTCAACATATTCGTCAATTGGTTTTTGTTCCTTTTTCTCACGTATATACGGCATTACCAGTAAAACCAGAATAATCAAAGAAATTCCAAAAACATATAACAAGCTGATTCTATAAACCTTTTCCATTTACTGCTCCTTAAAAAATGTTTCTTATAGTATCAGCTTGCTTTCTGTTGTTTATTCAGTTTTATCGAAATATTTTCAGTAATTTCCCCAGTTTTAATAACCAGTTTCCCAGTGGGAACGAGGAAACAGAATATGAAGTGATGGCACCGAGTACACATAGTGCAATGAAATATGCAAGGAAAGCAAACGGGAAAATGAGCAATACACATAACAGTGGTGATAAAAACAGCTGGAAAACTAATTGCAGCAACAGTGCAACAATACCGGCAACTACTGCACTAATGAACGGTAATACCAATATTTTCTTTAAGTCAAAGCGATAATGAATGATTCTCATCAATGAAAGACAATTCATGACACTATAGATCGCTCCAAAGACCATAAAAGCAATCAAAACACTGTAAATTCCCAGATGCAGGATCTTTCCTGTATAGAATAAAACAATAATATGGAGCGTGAGCGCAATCACGCCATTAATTATATTAGACATATGATTACCGGTTCCTGCCAAAACAATGACACTTGCAACTGCATACCCCATAAAAATGATGCCGATGCAGCCAATTCGAATCAGAGCCACAACAAGATCAGAATCAGTTGCAAAGATACCACTTGCGATAGGCCTTGCTAAAACACCGGAAAAAACTGCAAAAAGAAAAGTGATGATTATTGAATCCTTCAGCATTCCCTGTGCTTTAATTCGTACCTCATGCTGATCTCCGTTTTCCATTCCAAGTAATAAAGAAGCCTTTTCTTTATAGCAAAGGGCATATACCATGATCAATGGCAGGAATACTACTGATTTAAAAATACCGGCGTAAGCACCCCATTGATAAGATATCAGGATTTCATCGGTAGAATTATGTAAAAGTTCAGTATAGAACCATTGGTCTACAATTTGATAAGAATTAAGAAGCAGTATGCCAAAGGATACCGGAAATGTAATACTAATCAATAAACGAAATAATCCTGTAATATCTTCTTTTCGTTTTGTTGGGTCTCTTCGTATCTGTTTACGGATTTCTCTCTTGCTTCCTGCTAACAATAATATGCAAAGTATCATACCAGCAGCAGAACCTGTCAATATTCCAATTGCTGATCCGGCAGCACCAAAAGCATATTGATTCTCTGTATTTAATAATACGGCGGAAACAGCCTCGCCATAATTGGATAAGAGTCCGGAGAACAGAATCACGCCCAAAAGCATCACAATCATCTTAATTACTAAGGTAAATATAGAAACAACCGGATTATAGATCCCATTCAAATATCCGCGTATCACAAGTGCAATTGAACTAAACAGTATAATTGGAATCAGAATTATCAGCGACAGAATACTTCCCTTTCCAATCAAAACCCCTTCTGCAATCATATTAGAGCAGCAAAGTAACACAATCGTAACAATAATGGAATAAATTACAGCCATAAACATCGCAGAATTATATAAATGTTTGGCATTACGAAACTGTTCGATTTCAACTCTTTTACGTACCTGCTGGGTCAGTACTTCTGATAAAGATATTGGAAATAAGATAAGTAATACTGTTATCAGCTCATAGGATGAAAAGAAATATGCTGATCCCTGCATCGTTATTAGTCGTACAACCAACACTCTGATGATTGTATATAAAAACAGAATCATGATGACTATTATTGCAAGTTTATTATCCTGATTACCATGTTTTCTATTCTTCTTTTCCATGCTCTACTCCTTATCTACTGTTCTGGTAATTCCAAGTGAATTAAGAATTTCACTTTGTTTTTCTTCCATCAGGTTACGTTCCTGTTCCTCTATATGATCATATCCTAAGAGATGCAGAATGCTGTGAGCAACTAAAAAAGCATATTCTCGCTTTACGCTATGTCCATATTCCAAAGCCTGTTCTAAAACTCTGTTCTGACATATCATCATTTCTCCAAGAATCAGTTCATCGGTGTCTGGATTAAAGTATGTATAATAATCCTCTTCCTTCTTTAAAGCACCAAAATCTCCCTCTTTCTCATAGAAAACATTTGGAAAAGATAAAACATCAGTTACCTTATCGATTTCTCTTGTCACTGCATTCGTCTCTCGAATTGTATCTTCATCCACAAGATAGATTGAGATTTCACATTCATAGGGACAATGATGAAGCGATAGTGCTCTTGTTATGACTTTTCGCGCGATTTCTTCATATTGATCAATAAAAGCTTCCTCTGTTTCTTTCTCAAAATATAGGTTCATCGTTTCCTTCCTGACTTATCTTACATCATTTGCAGATATTTTTTCTCTCTGATTAAGGTGTTTTCTAATTTTGACAAATTGCAATATCAAATTGAACTAGTTCTGAATTATAACTTTTAACAAACATATCCTAAGCTGCATATATGATATCCAATTGTAGTTCAAAGAGTTCTTCTGGTGTTTTGTAGTTGTGTATCCTTCTTGGAAGG
>JAKQFQ010000270.1 GCA_029558315.1 Bacillota bacterium | reverse complement strand
TTAAGAAGATAGCTGCACTAAAAAATCATATTTGGGGATTGTAAAAGAAAAATAAAACGGATAAAATAAAGGCAGTCAAAAAATCTGAAACACATCAGGGCAAGTCTGTCTATTTTATTCCTACAATAAACTTACACTATCTATGTAATACTTTGGGTTGTAAAAAAAAGAATAAAATGGTAGAATAGGCATAGGTTTATGATGCTTTTTGGAGGAATCGAAAATGGATAATTTTATGGATAAGCTTGCCCAGAAGTACAATGCGCAGGAAATGATTAAGGCGAATTCTCAAGCAGAAGCTGCAGAAATGCAGAACTTGCAGGAGCAGGTGGAAGCATATGAAGCAGTGCTTCAGGAGATGCGGAAGCTAAATTACAAAAACACAGAATTGACAGAGAAAATGTACTCTCTTGTGGACGAGAGCATTGAAAAGGTCAGAAACCTTCAAGTGGAAGCTACAGAAGGTGGAGCCAGTACCGAACTGGTTGTTAGGGAAATGTCAGATGCGGTTACTACTGCTTTGAATGAAGCCCTGAATAATATGGATTCCACAGTTGCCAAAACTTTAAGCGAATCTTTGGCAGTTGCACTTGCACAACCGACAGAAGAACTGAAACATTCTACAGAAGAAGTTAAGAATTCTGCTGTAGCAGTACAGAGTTCTGCAGATGATGTTAGGACTGCAACAGATGAAGTTCGTGTCATCGTGGGTGATGTTAAGAACGGATTTGATGGGATACAGCGTGAATTAGATGGAATAAAGGAATCAACAGAGGTTGTATTCAGTGTACTGGATGATGTTAAGACTTCGAATGATGATATTAAGACCTCCAATGTCGAGATTAAGAGCGCATTAATGGAGAGCAGCCAGATGGGAGAACAGCTGAGAAATGCCATGAATGAGATCATGGACAATTCCAGACAACTCTTTGAGGCTATTGAGCAGATGAAGAATTCAGCTATTACGGTAGCACAGGAAGAGACAGATACTGCGACACCGGAGCTTGGTGAGGATGATGATTTTTCAATGGAAGAGACAATCATTACACCGGATGCCAACACGCAGAATCTTCTTGATGCGATTCAGGAGTCAGAGAACTCTGTACGTGAGATGATGAATTCTCTGCAACAGACAGAGAATGCAACACAAGAGATGCTTACAATGCTGCAGAAACCGGCAGAGAATCCACAAGAGATTCAGGATTCCGTGATGAGAGCAGAACAGGCATCAGCAGAGATCCTTCAGGCAATTAAAGAGTCAGATGTAGCAATGAAAGATACATTGGCTGCATTACAGGCTTCTACAGAGAATACCAATGGATTACTTTTAGCTATGCAACAGGCTGAAGCAGCGAAAGCAGAAGCTGCAATGGCAGAAGAACCCGTTGAGGAAACTGATTCGACAGCACCGGTTATGGAAGCATTGTCTTCGTTACAGGAATCAACAGAAAGTACCAAGGGTATGGTTTCTGCAATTCAGTTATCCGGAGAATCCATGAATGCTTATTTAACAAGCTTGATGGAAGGCAACGAATTTACGAAGAGTTATTTGACCAACTTATGGGATTCCATGGAGGCAACCAAAAAATATCTTGCTTCCTTACAGGAGAATCAGCCACAGGTACAGGCTACAGAATCTGAAGAGATGCGAGCTGCAGTGATGGAAATCGTCTCATCAACAGAGGAGCTGCGTACTGGAATCCGTAATCTTAAGAACGCCGGAGACGAATCAAAGACAACATTAAAATCTGCATTAGATAGTGCGATCTATGGACTGAAGCAGGATAACAAAGAGATTGTTGAATTCATGCAGAGAATGAATACCAATATTCTCACGAAAGCAGTTGATCCGGAGAAAGAGCAGAAAGAAGCAGAAGCCAGAGCGAAAGATGCAGAGGACAAGCGACTTTTAGAAGACCGCTTCAAAGTCGTAGAAGACTTTATGCATAAAGAAAGCGTTAAAGTATATCGTAATGTTCAGGCTGTGATTAACGAGAAGACAGATCGTCAGTCGGATGGCTTTGACGCTAAGAATAAACAGCTGGCAGGACGAATTGCACAGTTGAAGGTATTTGTAATTGTAAGTGCTGCTCTTGCCGCAGTGAATATGATTCTTACAGTTCTTAACATTCTTGGAATTATTTAGCAGCATTATTTGAAATGGAGAAATATATGAGCAGACAGCTTTGGAAACCCGGCAATATGTTATATCCGGTTCCGGCGGTACTGGTAAGCGTAGCGGATGGCGATGGGAAAAACAATTTATTTACTGTCGCATGGACTGGAACCATTTGCAGTGACCCGCCTATGGTATCAATTTCGGTTCGTAAGGAAAGATTTTCTTATGGAATGATTGAGAAAACAAAGGAATTTGTTATCAATCTGACAACGAAGGAATTGACTTATGCTACAGATTATTGTGGAGTGAGATCCGGAAGAGATACAGACAAGTGGAAAGAGACACATTTGACACCAATCAGTTCTCATAAAGTCGTTGCACCGACAATAGAAGAGAGCCCGGTTGGAATTGAATGTGTGGTGAAGCAGAAGATAGAACTCGGAACACATGATATGTTTCTTGCTGAGGTGGTTGGAGTAACCGTAAATGAGAAATATTTAGATCAGAATAACAAATTCTGTCTGACTGATGCAGAGCCCATGGTTTATTCTCATGGTGAATATTACAGCCTTGGAGAACAGCTTGGAACATTTGGCTACAGTGTCAGAAAAAAAGTAAAAAACACTTGACGAACGGACACATTGCCCGTTATGATACACATAGTGAGTGCCACAAAGAAGTAGCATCAGACGCGTGTCTGGTGCTATTTTTCATTCCGCCATCAGCCACGAAGCATACAGGCATTGAATGATGGAATAGTAATATTGGGTAAGGAGGAAATGCAGATGAACGCCATTGATAAGAACATATCAGATAATCTGAGACGAATTAGGAAGAACAAGAATATGAGTCTTGACATGCTTGCCGAAAAGACTGGTGTCAGCAAGAGCATGCTTGGCCAAATTGAACGTGGAGAATCCAATCCTACTGTAACGACTATTGGAAAGATTGTGGATGGATTAAAAATATCATATGAGGAACTGATCTATGTCAAAGAAGAGGATGTATTGCTTGTGGACAGCGAGACGATGCCTGCATATCGTGAAAGGCAGGGCAAATATCAGATCAAAAAGCTGTTCTCTTATGAGCGGAAAAGAAGATTTGAAATGTTCTATATTCGAGTAGAACCCGGACAGGTGTGTGGCCGGATTGCGGACGCCGAAGGAACCTGTGAATATATCACAGTGTTATCCGGTGAAATGCTGGTGCGCATCGGGAACAAGGAGCATATTGTAAAAGTCAATCAGAGCATGCGGCTTATTTCGGAATCAGAGCATTGCTATTGCAATAAGGGGAATGAACCGTTAGAAATGAATCTGATTCTATCCTATGAGAATGAAATTGGATAATATGGATTGTCTATTCCTTTTGATGGGGAAGAAATCTTCCTTTGATAATTGCAGAATCACCATATTTCTGACGGATATCATCAATGGCTTTTTCTGCTTTTCGCTGTTTCTGCCAATCCGGTTGAGAACCTGATTCTCCAAATGATTCGGGAACGAAGTCGAAGATTGACATTTGAGAGGGAGCATCTTCATCCACTAACTTGGAGGTACGGATGCCTAGAAGTCGCACCGGAGTGCCATTCCATATTTCTTCAAACAAAATGCAGGCAGTCTGATAAAGCATCTGCTCAGAAGAAGTTGGTTGGATTAACGTCGTCTGATGGGAATTGCTTTGAAAATTACTATATTTGATTTCTACACTGACGATGGATGCGAATCTTGAGTCAAAACGAAGACGCCTTGATACTTTGCCGGCAAGCTGCAGCAAAACAGGACGAACCTCATCTATTGTAGTAAGGTCCTTACTTAGCGTGGTAGAGTTGCCGACACCCTTCAAACGCTCCTTCTGTGTAACAACTACAGAATCATCACAGCCATTGGCATATGCATAAAGCATTTGCCCGTGGCTTTTTAAATTAGAAGCAAGGATGGCTTGATCACATTGCGCAAGATCTCCAATTGTGATGATTCCAAGATTGCGCAATGCCTGTACGCTGGAATGACCACACATAAAGAGGTTGGAAACAGGAAGCGGCCACATTTTGGACTGGATTTCATAAGAAAATAAGGTGTGAATCCTATCGGGCTTTTCAAAATCAGAAGCCATCTTGGCCAAAACCTTACGATCAGAAATGCCAATGTTAACCGTAAATCCAAAATTCTGATAAACACCGTTTTTTATTTGCTCGGCAGCTTCTAGAGGAGAAGCGTAATTACGTGCAATTGGAGTATAATCCATATAGCATTCATCGATACTAACCTGTTCAATATCGGGACAGTAGGAAGAGAGATACTCCATCAGCTGATTGCTGTTATGACGATAAAGTTCCATGTTGGGTGGCTCTATTACCAGCGTGGGACATTTTTTCAGGGCGCTTGCAATTGGCTCTGCCGTCTCGATTGCCAATTTCTTGGCCGGAATTGATTTGGCTAAAACAATCCCATGCCGTGTCTTGGAGTCTCCGCCGATGATGGCAGGAATTGCCCGCAAATCAAGCGTTGGTTCTGTCTTTAGCTTTTCAACTGCGCTCCAGCTTAGAAACGCACTGTTCACATCAATGTGAAAGAAAATTCTGTCCATAAATATCTCCCGGAAAACCTCGTTTAATCCATTTTAACATGAATCATTCCATGGCTCAACTTTACAAGCCGGAAGAATATTGATAGAATATGATGAGATATGGGAATTGAGCCGGGGGGACAGAAACGGACGAATTAGAATGAAAGAACAATCCAGATACAGCAAATTAAGAACAATCACATACATGAAGGTGGCTTTTTTGGTCATCGCATTAAACATTATTTTTTTCCCGGAGTTTACAGATTATACAACGCAGGGGAATAATCGATTTACGATCTATATGAATGGAAATGAAGTCGGCGTGACAGACAGCGTGGACTCTATTTTTGTTTATTATAGAGAGGCAAAGAGAGAGATTGCTATAGAAAATAATGAAATGGTATTAACGGAGTTTCCGGATATTACTTATACCGGGGAAGAAGTCATTGCCGGAACGACGGATCCGGAAGAGATAATTATTGCTAATATGAAAACACAACTGCTGGCCGGAGAGATTGAGAGTTTCTCACATTCTTATTCGGTAAAGGTAAACGGAACGGTTGTTAATGTACGTAGTGCACAAGAGGTGGAACAGATTTTTCAGGATACAATTGATACCTATGATGTTGACCATGCTTTTGATGTTGCAATTGTTCGTGACAGTTCACGAGAACTGAATGTGCTGACGGCAGAGGTGACTAAGACTTCACCTGAGGAAGAAGAGAACGATTGGTTCCCCATGGCCGGAGCAGCGCTTGTGTTGGAACAGTTTCCGGATGAGAATGACATACAAGAGGTGATGAGCTTTGATTCCTTTGATTATGGGATAACAGACATGGCTTTTTCTGAGCCGATCGAGGTGGTAGAAGCATATCTTCCGGATAATGAAATTATGGATTTACAAACAGCAAGGGATCTGTTAACACAGGAGCAGGAGACACAACAGATTTACAAAGTACAGTCCGGAGATACCCTCTCGGAAATCTCGCTGACAGTGGGACTTCCACTGGATGATATTATTGCATTAAATGATGATTTGGAAAATGAGAATTCGTATATCTATGTGGATCAGGAATTGCTGATTACAGTACCGGAACCTGAATTGGCAGTAGTATGGACTGAGACAGCACGTTTTGAAGAAGTATATGATCTTCCGATTGAATATATCTATAATGACGACTGGTACACCAATCAATCAGAGACGCTGCGGCAACCGTCTGCGGGTTATCATGAGGCTGTGGCAAGTATTACCAGAAACAATCTTGATGAAGTTGAAGCCAATGTTTTGTATGAAGTGATCGGAATTGAGCCTGTAGCGAAAGTGGTAGAGATTGGAACCATTATTCCGCCAACGTATATCAAACCAATCTCCGGCGGAAGACTGACCTCCAGCTTTGGTTATCGTAATGCACCGACAGCCGGAGCGTCGACCTATCATAAGGGAGTTGACTGGGCGACACCGGTTGGCACGCCGGTTGGAGCTTCCTCGGCAGGTGTGGTTGCCAAAGCGGGCTGGGCAAGCGGCTACGGCTACGTTGTCTATATCAACCATCCGGACGGAAGACAGACGCGTTATGGACATTTGAGCAGTATCAATGTTTCTGTAGGCGATACAGTAAGACAGGGACAGATCATTGCATACAGTGGAAACACAGGAAGAAGTACCGGACCACATCTCCATTTTGAGATATTAATTAATGGAGTTCAGGTAAATCCACTGGAATATTTATAAGAACTTTGACTTTTTAAATACAGTAGTATATAATACGGTTGTATATTTTGTGAAATATGCAATGAATGAAGAACGACGGGGTGCGTTATGGATAGATACGCTGTTATGGGCGGTAATCCTTTGGTTGGTGAAGTTGAGATTGGCGGAGCGAAGAATGCAGCGCTCGCAATCCTTGCTGCAGCAGTTATGACGGATGAACCGGTGACAATAGAGAACGTTCCGGATGTCAGAGATACAAATGTGTTACTTCAGGCAATGGAGAGCATTGGTGTATTAATTGATCGACCGGAGAGACATACAGTTGTGATGAATAGTTCACAGATTTGTGGTTGTATTATTGAAGATGAGTTTATGAAGAAGATACGTGCTTCCTATTATATGATAGGAGCGCTGCTTGGTAAATATAAGAGAGCAGAGGTTCCTCTTCCGGGTGGATGCAACATAGGCGTACGTGCAATTGACCAGCATTTAAAAGGATTTCGAGCTTTGGGTGCGAAAGTGGAAATTGCGCATGGCAGCATTATTGCAGAAGCAGAAGAACTGAAAGGTTCACACATTTTCCTGGATAAAGTTTCTGTTGGAGCAACTATTAATATTATGATGGCTGCAACAATGGCATCCGGTAAGACCACATTGGAAAATGTTGCCAAAGAGCCGCATGTGGTTGATCTGGCTAACTTCCTGAACAGCATGGGAGCCAATATTAAGGGCGCAGGTACGGATGTAATACGTATCAAGGGTGTTGAGAAGCTGCATCGTACAGAGTATGCAATTATACCGGATCAGATTGAAGCAGGAACATTTATGGTTGCGGCAGCAGCAAGCAGGGGTGATGTTACTGTTAAGAATGTTATTCCAAAGCATTTGGAATGCATCACAGCCAAACTCCAGGAGATAGGATGCCGTGTGGAAGAGTATGATGATGCTGTAAGAGTAGTTGCTAACGGCAAGCTTACCAGTACACAGATTAAGACACTTCCATATCCGGGATTTCCGACTGATATGCAACCACAGATGACTGTTGCGCTTGGACTTGCAACAGGTACCAGTATTGTTACAGAAGGAATTTTCGATAATCGATTCAAATATGTGGATGAACTGGTAAGAATGGGTGCATCTATTAAAGTAGAAGGTAATATGGCTGTTATAACCGGTGTGGAGCAATATTCCGGAGCGAGCATTACAGCACCGGACTTACGAGCTGGTGCAGCACTGGTAATTGCAGCAATTGCAGCTGATGGTGAGACGATTATAGAAGATATCAAGTATATCGAAAGAGGATATGAGGATTTTGATAAGAAGCTAAAAAGGCTTGGAGTAAGGATTGAGAAGGTTTCTAATGATCGGGATTTGAAGAAATTTAGATTTAAGTTAGCATAATGTAAAAAGAGAAAATCAAATGATTTTCTCTTTTTTTAGTAATAGGAAATGTCCTAATATTATAGAATCTGTTCAATAAAAAGATCGTTGGACTTGGATAATTCAAGGAAAGAACCATCGGTTAGCTGTACCATAGGACGCGAGAGCCTCTGTTTGTCAATCCATTTGATGGTACCAATACGTCCGTCTGAGAGCAGAACCCGGTTGTCAATATAGGTGTTGATTACATTTTCGAGGAAAGTCATGATATAGACGATGTCATATTTGTGAAGCCCTTCATTTTCAAAAAGCTCAATTACTTTAAAGGGACACAAGGCTCCGCGATAGACACGCTTGGAGGTCATGGCATCATATACATCAGCAATAGCCACAAGCTTGGCATAGGAATCAATTTTCTCTGATGGCAGATGCAGCGGATAACCGGAACCATCGCATTTCTCATGATGCATCAGTGCGGAGTTCTTAATATGTTCGCTGATGTCCTGGTGCTGCAGGATCTTATATCCTTCAATGGGATGAGATTGAATAATTCTATACTCTTTCCCGGTCAGCTTGTTAGGTTTTTTAATGATAGAATCGGCAATTTTAAGTTTGCCGATGTCATGAAGCATACCGCAGGCAGTGGCTAGTTTGGACTCTTCCTTGGTGAAACCAAGCCATTCAGAAAAAACATTGCAGATCAGGGCTACATTCATGCTGTGTGCATAGGTTAAATCGTCAAACTGACGCATGTTGTGAAGCATATCAAATACACCAAAGGAGTTAGCCTGAGAATTAATCAGTTGAAGCGTACTGTCAATTATATGATCAACTTCAATCGGTGCGTTCTTTTCAACAATATCGTTAATGGAGCATTTTAAATCAGATACATTGCTTTCAAAGGTCTCTTTGAAAGCATGAAATTCTTTACTTGCCTGTACTTTCTCAAAATGAGAAGGCTCTTCCTGCTGTTTTACGACAACGGAAGGTTCTGAACTTACGGCAGCAGACAAATCAATACCGGAAAGTGCTGATAGTATAGAATCGGCTGAGTCAATCAAAACAGAATCTTCAACGCCCAAAGTAGGAATAATTGCAGGTTCTGAATCATCTATCTCTTCCACGACAATACCGATTGGATCTTCTATTCTAATGTCGTGAATATTATATGTCTCCAGTCTGTGGATTGCTTTATCTGTCAGGACTAAACCCTTGGGCAGAATAAGCTGTTTCCCATGACCGATTATGTCTTCGGCTGTAATCATGCCGGGAATTACTACCTCAATTTTAACGTGTTTCATAGATGATCACTCCGATCCGTTGAATTAAGAAAAGAGCATTAATTAGCTATTTCATATTATAAATAGTATAGGAAATGTTGTCAAACGCATCGCAATTTACACAGTTGTTATTACAGTGTTGACATTTTATTTAAGATAGTGTATTGTGTGTTTAATTGAATATCATTTCTCTTATTCAGAGTGGTGGAGGTACATAGGACCGATGAAGCCACGGCAACCCCTTAACAGGAAGGTGCCTCCCTGAGCGAGATGGCGTATACGCCTAGTTCGAACAATAAGAGGATCAGAGTTAATGAATGGTCCGCTTATACGAAGCGGATTTTTTATTCCATCAGGCGGTATGTGAAGCAGGTCATAGTCAGAGGATATAAGACAGTTGGCATCGCGTACCGGCGTTGGAAACAAGTAGGAAAGAAATAACAACTTTCCCGGAGAAATGATTCAAGAAAATAGGAACGAAAAATAGAAAAGGAGACAGAAGATGGAAAAATTATTATTCACTTCAGAATCAGTAACAGAAGGTCATCCTGACAAAATCTGTGATAATATCTCAGATGCAGTACTGGATGCCATGATGGCACAGGATCCCATGAGCCGTGTAGCTTGTGAGACCGCAATTACGACTGGCCTTGTTCTTGTAATGGGAGAGATTACAACCAAAGCACAGGTTGATATTCAGAAGGTTGTCAGAGAGACAATCGCAGAGATTGGTTATGATGATTCTGCGAAGGGCTTTGATGCTAATACCTGCGGTGTTATTGTAGCATTGGATAAGCAGTCAACAGATATCGCCATGGGTGTTGATAAGGCACTGGAAGCCAAAGAACACAAAATGTCAGATGCTGAGATTGAAGCAATCGGCGCTGGAGATCAGGGTATGATGTTTGGATTTGCTACGAATGAGACAGAGGAATATATGCCATATCCTATCGCGTTGGCTCATAAGCTGACCAAACAGCTGACGAAGGTTCGTAAAGATGGAACGCTTCCTTACCTTCGCGCAGATGGTAAGAGCCAGGTTACAGTAGAATATGATGAAGCAGGTAAGCCTAAGCGTCTTGAGGCAGTTGTCCTTTCTACACAGCATGCGGCAGAAGTAACACAGGAGCAGATTCATGAAGATATTAAGAAGTATGTATTTGATCCTATCCTTCCCAAGGAATTACTTGATGAGGAGACCAAATATTTCATTAATCCTACAGGACGTTTTGTAATCGGTGGACCAAATGGTGATTCAGGACTTACCGGACGTAAGATTATCGTAGACACCTATGGCGGATATGCTCGTCACGGCGGCGGAGCATTCTCCGGTAAGGATTGTACTAAGGTTGACAGAAGTGCTGCTTATGCTGCACGTTATGTTGCTAAGAATATTGTAGCTGCCGGTCTGGCTGATAAATGTGAGATTCAGCTTTCTTATGCAATTGGAGTTGCACAGCCGACTTCTGTTATGGTTGATACCTTTGGTACCGGAAAACTTGCTGATGAAGCACTTGTTAAAGTAATCCGTGAGAACTTTGACCTTCGCCCGGCAGGAATCATCAAGATGTTAGACCTTAGAAGACCAATCTACAAGCAGACAGCAGCTTACGGACATTTTGGACGTAATGACTTAAATCTTCCGTGGGAACAATTGGATAAGGCTGACGCGCTGAAGAAATATTTATAAGTAAACCCTGCTACAACGAAATATCGGACGATATCAGGAATGCTTTTGCTGTTTTTGCTATCCTTAAGAACCAGATTCTTCGTTGTACTTATCTTGCGGATGCGGTAAAATAGTATTCGCAGGTGATTAGATCATAAAATCCCTTGCAACCATCGAACTGTGAAAACAGTCGATAGTTACAGGGGATTATTTTTGCAATAGAAAGGAATGGAAATTATGGCATTTGCACACCTTCATGTACATACGGAATACAGTCTTTTGGATGGTTCCAATAAAATAAAAGAATATGTAAAATGTGTGAAGGATCTTGGCATGACTGCAGCTGCCATTACGGATCACGGTGTTATGTATGGTGCCATAGATTTCTATGAGGAGGCTCTGGCGCAGGGGATTAAGCCAATCCTTGGATGCGAAGTCTATGTGGCTCCAGGGTCACGATTTGATAAGGAACTGAGCGGAGGTGAAGAACGCTATCATCATCTTGTCCTTCTGGCAGAGAATAATACAGGCTATGAGAATCTGATCAAGATTGTATCCAAAGGATTTACAGAAGGATACTATTATAAACCGCGTGTCGATATGGAGGTACTGCAGCAGTATCATGAAGGTATTATTGCGCTGTCTGCCTGCCTGGCCGGCGAGGTACCCCGTTATATTGAGAAAGGAATGCTGACAGAAGCAAGAGAGTGCGCACTGCGTTATCAGGACTGTTTTGGCGTTGGCAACTATTTCTTCGAACTGCAGGATCATGGCATTGATCTGCAGACAACCGTCAATATGGAATTGCTGAAGATGAGCAAAGAGTTGTCTGTTCCTTTGGTTGCGACCAATGATGTACATTATACATATGCCAATGATGTGGATTCCCACGATGTACTGTTATGTATCCAGACAGCCAAGAAACTTGCAGATGAGGACAGAATGCGCTATGAAGGTGGCCAGTATTATGTCAAGAGCGAAGATGAAATGCGTCTTCTGTTTCCTTATGCAGTACAGGCACTGGAGAACACCCAGAAGATTGCCGATCGATGCAATGTTACGATTACCTTTGGCGAGACGAAGCTGCCTCATTTTGATGTGCCGCAGGGGTATGATTCCTGGAGCTATCTGAATAAATTGTGCGATGATGGTTTGAAAGAACGATATCCTACGGAGCATGAGAACCTCAGAGAACGACTGGATTATGAGCTGGATATTATCCGTACGATGGGATTTGTGGATTACTTTCTGATTGTATGGGATTTTATCAATTATGCGAAGAGCAATGAGATTATGGTCGGACCCGGGCGAGGAAGTGCAGCAGGAAGCATTGTTGCCTACTGTCTGAAGATTACCAATATTGATCCAATCAAATACAAGCTTTTGTTTGAACGATTCCTGAATCCGGAACGAGTATCCATGCCGGATATTGATATTGATTTCTGCTTCGAACGAAGACAGGAAGTCATTGATTATGTTGGCCGTAAATACGGCTCTGAAAAAGTAGTGCAGATTGTTACCTTTGGTACCATGCAGGCGAAAGGTGCCTTGCGGGACGTCGGACGTGTTATGGATCTGCCCTATGCACAGGTAGATGCCATTGCGAAAATGATTCCACAGGAACTTGGAATCACGATAGCAAAGGCCTTGGCGATGAATCCTGAATTAAAGACACTTTATGATGGGGATGAGCAGGTTCGTAAGCTGATTGACATGAGCATGCGTCTGGAAGGATTGCCGAGAAATACCTCCATGCATGCGGCGGGAGTAGTCATTTGCCCTAAGGCCGCAGATGAATTCGTACCGCTGAGTCGCGGCAGCGACGGTTCCATTACCACGCAGTACACCATGACGACACTGGAACGACTGGGCCTGTTAAAGATGGATTTCCTGGGGCTTAGAACCCTTACCGTAATTCAGAATGCAGTGAGAAATGTTGAGAAAATGCATCATATTCTTCTGGATATGGACAAGATTGATTATAACGACAAGGATGTTTTAAGCTCAATCGGAACAGGCAAAACAGATGGTATTTTTCAGCTGGAAAGTGGCGGGATGAAGGATTTCATGAAGAGCCTGAAGCCACAGAGCCTGGAAGATATTATTGCAGGTATCTCCCTTTACCGACCGGGACCAATGGATTTTATCCCCAAATATCTTGCCGGTAAAAATGATGCAGCCAATATTACCTATGCCTGTCCGGAACTCGAACCAATCCTATCGCCGACTTATGGCTGTATTGTCTATCAGGAGCAGGTAATGCAGATTGTACGTGAACTTGCCGGTTATACAATGGGACGAAGCGATAATGTCCGTCGTGCCATGAGTAAGAAAAAGACTTACGTCATGGAATATGAGAAAGATATCTTTATTAATGGTAATGAGAAAGAAATTGAGGAAGCTAAGGAAAAGAAAACGGCAGCTGAGAAAATGCCTGCACCGGTGAATGGTTGTGTGAAGAATCATATTTCGGCAGAAGTTGCAACCGGCATCTATGCAACCATGATGGATTTTGCTAAGTATGCATTTAACAAATCCCATGCTGCCTGCTATGCCGTAGTTGCATATCAGACTGCCTTCCTGAAGTTTTACTATCCCGTAGAATTTATGGCAGCCCTTATGACTTCTGTGATTGATAATCCGGGAAAGGTATCAGAATATATTCTGACCTGTAGAAGTATGAAAATCGCAATTTTGCCTCCGGATATCAATGAAGGTGAGGCTGGATTCACTGTTACGGAAGAAGGAATCCATTATGCGCTGACTGCCATCAAGGGAGTTGGACGCAATGTGATTGATTCTATCGTAGAGGAACGTAAGAAACATGGAATCTTCCAGGACTTGCGTGATTTTGTTGTTCGTACAGCAGAATGCGAAGTGAATAAACGCGTGGTTGAGAGTATGATTAAAGCAGGTGCATTTGACTGTCTTGGCGGGACCAGAAAGCAGTTGATGAGCATCTATGTGCAGGTTATGGAACGAACACAGAGTGACCGCAAGAGCAATCTGGCAGGACAAATGACGCTATTTGAACTGGCAGGAGAGGAGGAGAAGGAGAACTTTAGCATCAGTCTTCCAAAGGATTGCAGTGAATACTCCAAGGAAATGCTCCTTTCATTTGAAAAGGAGGTGCTTGGGGTCTATGTCAGCGGGCATCCGCTGGAGGCCTATGCTGATCTTTGGAATAAAGTGATTAAGACCAAAAGCGCAGATTTTTACTATGACGAGGAACTTGGCTGTGCGCTGGTGCAGGATGGCAGTAAGACAACCATTGGAGGAATGATTGCTGAAAAGAAAATCAAGTACACCAAAAAGAATGAAGCAATGGCATTTCTGACACTGGAGGATCTGGTTGGAAGCGTGGAGGTTATTGTATTTCCCAAAATGTATCGCCAGCATATCAACCAGCTGGTGGAGGATAACAAGATTCTTGTGAAAGGCAGAGTGTCTGCAGAGGAAGAAAAAGATGGTAAATTAATCTGTGAGGATATTATTGCATTTTCCAGCCTGACGAGAACTCTGTGGTTACAATTTGCATCGGAAGAGGAATGGAAGGCTAAGGAACCGGAAATATCAGATTGGTTAAATGCTTCAGACGGACATGATCATGTGAAGCTGTTTTTTGCCGATACGAAGAAGGTGACAGCGCTTCCGCCCAACCGAAGTGTCGATGCGGGAGAGGAGCTGAACAACCGACTTTCGGAACTGATAGGACAGGATAACGTACGAATTGTATATTGATTTTTTGGCGTCTGAAAATGATTTTCGTTGAAATCATTAGTAAAATGGATTAGAATAGGAAATGATATTTTGCAGGATGAATGTTAAAGGAGGAGATTCCCATGCCAAAAGCAAAACAAAAGGACATTAAAACAATTGGTGTGTTGACCAGCGGAGGTGATTCGCCGGGAATGAATGCAGCAATCAGAGCTGTTGTCAGAAAAGCACTGGCCAATGGAATGAACGTGAAGGGAATCAAGAAAGGCTATCAGGGTCTCTTAAATGAGGAAATCATAGATATGGATCGACATTCCGTTTCTGAAACGATTGGTCTTGGCGGCACAATTCTTGGTACAGCCAGATGCAGCGAGTTTAAGACAGAGGAAGGCATCAAGAAAGCCGGAGAAATCTGCAGAAAACATAACATCGATGGCATCGTAGTCATTGGTGGTGATGGTTCCTACCGTGGAGCACAGAAGCTTTCTCATGAAGGAATCAATACGATTGGACTTCCGGGTACCATAGATTTAGACATTGCCTGTACGGATTACACCATCGGCTTTGACACTGCTGTCAACACAGCGATGGAGGCCATTGATAAGGTACGTGATACTTCTTCCTCTCATGAGAGATGCAGTATCATCGAAGTAATGGGAAGAAATGCAGGATTCATTGCCCTGTGGTGTGGTGTAGCCAACGGCGCGGAAGATATTCTTCTTCCGGAAAAGTACGATTATAATGAGCAGAACATAATCAACCATATCATAGAAAATAAGAAGCTTGGCAAGAAACATCACATTATTATCAATGCAGAAGGAATCGGACATTCTACCTCCATGGCAAGAAGAATTGAAGCTGCAACCGGTGTTGAAACTAGAGCAACAATTCTTGGATACATGCAAAGAGGCGGCTCACCAAGCTGTAAGGATCGATATTATGCATCAATCATGGGAGCCTATGCGGCGGATCTTCTAAAAGAAGGCAAGAGTAATCGAGTTGTAGCATTGAAAAATGGCGCATTTGTAGATTTTGATATTGATGATGCACTTGCGATGCAGAAGAATATTCCGGAGTATGAATATGAAGTAAGCAAAATACTGTAATACAGAAGTAAGAAATGCGAAATGTAAATTTCGCATTTTTTACTAATCAGCCAGGAGCACCGTAGTGACATTCTAATATGAATCAAAAAAGGAAGAGAAAATGATAACATCAGTGAATAATCCCAAAGTTAAGCAGCTGATTCAGCTGAAAAACAGGGCCAGATCAAGAAGAGAAGAGGATGCATTTGTTGTTGAAGGCATTCGGATGTTTCGGGAACTGCCGGCAGGAATTGTCAAAGAAGTCTATGTGACGGAGGAATTTCTTGAAAAATATAAAAACCTGGAACAGTTGAAACATTTCAAATATGAAGTGGTAACAGCGGAAGTATTCTCACGACTGTCAGACACTGTTACACCGCAAGGCGTACTCGCAGTAGTTAAGTGCCTTCATTATCAGAAAGAAGCGTTGTTTTGTAAAGCGAATCCATGTCTGCTTTTATTGGAAGATATACAGGATCCCGGTAACTTGGGAACGATGTTTCGTACAGCCGAAGCGGCCGGCGTAGATGGCATTGTGATGAGCAGCCAGACTGTCGATGTGTACAACCCCAAAGTGGTTCGCTCAACCATGGGATCTATTTTTCGGGTACCATTTCTAATTGTCCCGAATATGGGGGAAATGGTGCAGGAACTGAAGCAAACAGGAACGACGGTATATGCGGCGGCATTAAAAGAGAATGCAATGATCTATACTGATGCAGATTATGCGAAAAACTGTGCAATCCTGATTGGCAATGAAGGCAATGGACTTAAGAAAGAAACGATGCTGCAAGCTGACCAATGTGTCATAATTCCGATGAATGGAGCAGTCGAATCGCTCAATGCATCCATAAGTGCTGCGGTACTTCTGTATGAGACAGCAAGGCAGCGAGCAGCAGAACATAAATAGATTATTATAGAAGAGAGCGCAAATGCGCAGAAAGGCGGTAACAATGAAGATTGGATTTATAGGATTAGGCAATATGGCAGGCGCAATGATTGGCGGTCTGCTTCAGAGCAATACGGTAAGCAAAGATGATATCTACGGGTCGGATGCCAATGAAAATGTAGTAGAAAGCCGTGCTGCAGAATGGGGGATTCATACCTCTACGGATAATAAAGAGACAGTTGCTTCGGTGGATTATCTTGTACTTGCAGTAAAGCCGCAGTTTGTTGGCAATGCAATTGATGAAATACGAACCATTATGCGTCCGGAGCAGGTGATTATCTCGATTGTTGCAGGTAAAAGTCTGGACTGGATGACAGAACGCTTTGACAGGGAAATCAAGTGTGTACGCTGTATGCCAAATACCGCAGCTTTGGTTGGAGCCGCTATTACTGCAGCAACACCGAGCACACTGGTAACCAAAGAGGAACTTGAGTGTGCACTTAGAATTATTGAAAGCTTTGGTCGTGCGAGTGTCGTGCCGGAACATTTGATGGATGCAGTAGTGGGAGTTAGCGGAAGCGCCCCTGCCTATGTATTTATGTTCATTGAAGCAATGGCAGATGCCGCTGTAGAAGGTGGAATGCCAAGAGCACAGGCTTATGAATTTGCTGCACAGGCAGTGTATGGAAGTGCCAAACTGATGCTGGAGACAGGCAAACATCCAGGGGAGTTAAAAGACATGGTATGTTCTCCTGCAGGAACCACAATTGCAGCGGTACGGGTTCTGGAAGAAAAGAATTTTAGAGGAGCAGTAATTGATGCCGTTGCAGCTGCAATAGAGAAGAGTAAAATGTTATAAAATTCAATAAAAAAACACGCGCATATTCAAGAATTGTTCTGACAAAATGGATGTAACACGGAAAAAATTTGACAAAAATAAAATCCTCTGCTAATATGTAAGAACCTGAAAATGTAACATTTTTGTAATAAGTTTGTAATAACGTTGCAATACTTGGTAACATTTATGCAACATTTACATAAATATTATTATGAAAACATATTAGGAGGACACGATGAAGTCTACAACATTTAAGCAGGCGGCCTTGCTGTTTCTGGCATCACTGGCTATCGCTGCTTGGGCGAATGGACATCTTGAGGTAACTGACCAGGGACATGCGCAGGGGACCGTGAGCGGGGATTATATCTTCTATGAAGTATATGCCGGGGCGGCCGAAGTACTCGAAGTAAATCTGGAACCTACAGAAGATGAGATTCAACAGATTAGAGAGAACAATTCATGGAAGAATCCGGGGGCTGTTGTTATGGCCAATGTTACGGATTCTGTGAATGTCAGACAAGAACCGGATGAAAATGCGGACAAGGTCGGCAAGTTTTATAAGGATTGCGGCGGATACATCATTGAATATACCGAGGAGTGGACCAAGATAGAGTCAGGCAATCTGATTGGATGGGTTAACAATGATTATCTGACCTTTGGAGATGAAGCACAGCAGGAAGCTGATGAAGTTGGTTCTTATCAGGCTGTGATTACTGCAGATTCGTTAAGAGTTCGTAAAGAAGCATCTACTGAAGCCGGTGTTTATGGAACGATTGCAGAGGGAGATGTTTTTGAGGTTGTCGAAGAACAGGGAGAATGGCTCGTCATTGATTACGAAGGCGCAAGCGGTTATATCAGTGCTGATTATGCAGATGTCAGCTTTTGCCTTGACTATGGAGAGACATTAGAAGAGATTGCGGAACGTGAGGCGGCTGAGGAAGAAGCTAAACGTTTTCAATATTATGGTGTGTATGCAACAGAAGCTACCGATGTAGAACTGCTTGGCGCGTTAATTCAATGTGAAGCAGGCAATCAGCCTTATGAAGGAATGGTTGCAGTTGGTGCGGTTGTTATGAACCGCGTACGAAGTGGTGCTTATCCCAATACGATTTACGGCGTAATCTATGCTTCAGGACAGTTTACTCCGGCAGGAAGCGGACAAGTGGATCGTAGAATCGCAAATGGTGTGAGCGCAGCATGTATTCAGGCGGCACAGGATGCAATCAATGGATACTCCAACGTTGGAACAGCAACACATTTTAGACCTACAGGCAGTCATGATGGAATTGTCATTGGCGGACACGTCTTCTGGTAAATTAGATAAGATAGGACATGGTGACATACCATGTCCTTTTTAAATCACAGAAAAAACTCGCATGTGGAGTACGCTGAAGATAAAGTACGAATAAATGAAAATAAGAATATTATTGTTGGAAAATGTGTACAATAAGTTGATATATCAGTAGTTTGAAATTATTGACAAATTGCAATATCAAATTGAACTAGTTCTGAATTATAACTTTTAACAAACATATCCTAAGCTGCATATATGATATCCAATTGTAGTTCAAAGAGTTCTTCTGGTGTTTTGTAGTTGTGTATCCTTCTTGGAAGG
>JAKQFQ010000268.1 GCA_029558315.1 Bacillota bacterium | reverse complement strand
AATTGGCGTAAGAAGTAAATATGTCAAATCCGGGTTTCCCGATGAAGCCTAACAGGTCTTCTCCCAATAAAAGAGAGAAACCAATCAGAATAAACATTACAGTACCGATACAGAAATCCATTAAATTCTTCATAAGGATATTACCGGTGTTCTTGGCTCTGGTAAATCCTGCCTCTACCATAGCAAATCCTGCCTGCATCCAGAACACCAAAGCGGCTCCGATGAGGAACCAGATTCCAAATGTTTGCTGACTAATTAATTCCATAATACTATTTTCTGTCATAATCTCTCCTTTCCTTGTAAAAAACGAGGCGCCTTCGATTTTCACAATATACCCTCTTTAGGTAAATATTTATATAAGAAAAGGCACTTCACGATGAGTGAAGCACCTTTGCTTTCAATGGTAATTATTGTATCGGATAATGATTATCAAAACATGCCTTACATAGTGGCAAATCTCCGACCATTTCTTTTAGATCTTCTATTTTCATATAACCAAGTGAATCAGCACCAATGTATTCTCTGATTCCCTCTGTAGTATATTGCGTCGCAATCAGAGAATGATTGGACGGAATATCTGTGCCGTAGTAACACGGATATAAGAACGGAGGTGAACTGATTCGTACATGTACTTCCTTAGCTCCGGCTTTTTTCAGCATTTTGATCAGCTTGGAAATAGTAGTACCTCGAACAATCGAGTCATCAATCAGAACAATACGTTTGTCCTTGACGACACTCTCAATTACATTTAATTTAATCTGTACGGCGGATTCCCGTTCTCCCTGCGTGGGCTTGATAAAGGTACGCCCGACGTAACTGTTCTTTTGGAAGACAATGCCATAGGGAATGGAGGTGTATTGTGAATACCCCATTGCCGCTGCAATTCCTGAATCCGGAACTCCGGCGACCAGATCGGCCTCCACCGGATAGGAGCGGGCAAGTGCTGCTCCGGCTCGAACTCTTGCATCATATACGCTGACACCATCGATACGGGAGTCCAATCTTGCAAAATAGATATACTCAAAAA
>JAKQFQ010000267.1 GCA_029558315.1 Bacillota bacterium | reverse complement strand
TGGACTGATGTGAGATATAACAATAATTAAAACTATTATAAAATGTGTGTGACAGAAGAACAAATAAGAGAAAGACTAAGGGATTTACCTGAGGCTCCAACAGGCTTCATGACATTTGCAGAACCTGGGGACTTTCACGGTATAATAGAATGGACTGTAAAAAGAGGAAAGATGATGTCTTTTCGATTATTGGACCATACCAATTGTGAAATCTTCCACACGCAGTTCTCGAAAGGTACGGAGATTGCATGGCATTCCCACGGCACAGAGTCTGAAGAGATTATCGTTGTGTTGGAAGGTAGTATGCTTGTCATTATGGAGAACGGAGACAGAATCAAACTTGAGAAAAAAGATAAGCTTATAATACCAAAAGGCACACAACACATGGCTGTTATTGGTGACAAACCCTGCCAGATAATAGCTATGACAATACCTAAGGAGAAGTATGAGTGATGATAATTCTACTAAGACATGGAAGGAGTGGGCAATTCAGACAAGTACTGAATTGGAAAATCTTAAGGACGCTTTTGAGAAACAGTGTCAGAAACACGATAAGTTGGTTGAAAAGCTTGATGCTCTTAAAGAGTCGTTCATCAGACTTGAAACCAGGATATACGCTGTTGTAGCTGTTATTACTATTTTGATTGAATTTATATTACGGGTAATGCTTAAAGTATGAAATACAAGGATGGTGTGATAGTGAGCATGACGAAGATGAAAGACAATCAACCTGTTCATCTTTCCGCTTCTGAGAAGTGCATGAATGCCATGCTGATTGCAGATGAGCTTAGCATGAAGATAGCCGGAAAGGAAGTTGTCATCACTTCTCTTCTGGATGGGGTGCATAGCAAGAACAGCCTTCATTATACAGGTAATGCTTTTGACCTGAGAGTATGGATATACACGGAGAAACAAAGGAAGGCTTTGTTAACCCAGCTCAGGAAGAAGCTCGGTATTGATTATGATGTAGTGGATGAGTCTGATCATTTGCACATAGAATGGGACCCTTTGTAATGAGTAAGGCAAGAACTATACAGAAACAGGTTACAAGACCTACAAGCGTTGCCATAATGCTTGTTTTGTTTCAAGGATTCAAGCTTGTGTTTCCTAACAGGATGCCTGACGAATGGCAGGAGTTCACATATAATGTCATAACAGTGATAGGAGGTACAGGATTATTGGATAAGTTGTGGACAAATCGAAAAGAAATAATTAAATTTGTTAGTAATATTTTTAAAAGAAAAAACAATGGAAAACCTTGAAAAAGCGTTAGAGAAAGTGCTTAGTACTGTAGGAACGGTAGCTAAGGCCTATGAAGACAAAAAGATCGTTCCTATGGAATGGATCAAGATTGGTGGATCTGCTGTTATGTGGACTTGGATTTTCAAACATCTCCCTGAAATCAAAGCTGACATGGATACTGCTACTGAAGCAGGTGTGACTGAGATGATCGAGCGGTTGAAAGTCAAATTCGACATCCCTCAGGATAAGCTTGAAGAGGCTATTGAACAGGCCCTTTCGGTTGTCCTTATATTCCTTGTCATGGTATGGGGAGAAGATGGGCTGAAGAAAGATGAAACTCAAGTTAGCTAAATGGAAGTTTCCTGGAAGTGATAGGGGAATAAGGCTGTTTGGAATAAAACTGGTTATTCCCCTTTCATGGAAACCTTTTAAAAAGAAAAAGAAATGTTGTTAGATTTTATTAAAGGTATTACCTGTGACAGCAGTGTTCCTACTCTTACGGAGCAGGAGGTGAAGATGATATTGAACGCTCAACTTAGTGAGAAGGTATCTCCTCAGCTATTGGTAATATTATCCGACAGTAATTACACCACCATATTTCCTGACAAAGTCAGTGAGATATATAATAAGACAGGACTGAAGACAAGTGAATACAGGCCTGATGTTTTTGATTGTGAGAATTTCTCACAGGTGATGTTGGGAGAAGTGATGAAGTCTTCCAGGTCAGACTGGAGTGTAAAATATCAATATGCCTTTGGTATAGTGTACGGGTACATACCCACTCCTCAC
>JAKQFQ010000230.1 GCA_029558315.1 Bacillota bacterium | reverse complement strand
TTTTTCATAACTTATTTGACACTATCTCAAATCAAATCCTTATTCAGTTACACATATGTATTGCTGTTGATATCAAGATAATACAGAGCTGACATATTGTCAACTATATTTTACATTTTATCAAAAAAATTTTTAATGCCCTTTTCTCTTTTCAATCAGTCTGCCGATGGCAAGGACAACACTCATGATAGCCAGCATGCCCAATGCACCGCTGCCATCTATCCCAATATCCATAAGGGCACCTTTTCTTCCATAAACCTGCGTCTGATTCCATTCATCCACAACAGCTACGATGATTACCAGCAATTCGGTCAGAAGGAAGGTTCCAATCCATCTTAGCTTACGACAATATAGAAATACTGCGATTGACAATGCAAGAAATGCATATTCTGTGAAATGTGCAGCTTTACGCACATAGCCTTCCCATTCCATTGCCAATGCCGGTTGCCGGATTTCATCCACTCGGATTAGTCCGATCTGATCAGCCAGTTCAATGATCTTCTGTGTCACTTTCAAGCTCGTATTACCGGAGGCCATTCCCTGCTGTCCCGAAAAGCCAAATATCACAAACAGCATAAAAATAATCGTTAAGAGCTGTATAAAAATCAGTGATATACGATTCACCGGTGCATCATCCTTACGAAGTCGATGTCTGATTGCACAGTAAGTGGCGAAAAACAGGAAGAAAAAGGAATATCCTATCCATGCCCCCGCAATATTCAGAATAATATCATCGATTTCCAAATATCCCCTTAACGTAACATACTGCAGGCACTCAATGGTAGTGCTTGCAACAAATGCCCCCAGCACAAGATTCCACCAACGTCTGAAGCCTCTCCAAATGACTGGCACCAGAATTCCCATCGGGAAAAAGAGAAGAATATTCTCCACACCGGAAAGATCCAGCCCGTCATTTCGTATCAGTGTGCTAAAAACGACAAGATTGATCGAACCAAAACGACTTCCCGGTTCTCTTCCAGACAATGTCAGTGCTATTACATAGGAAAGATAGATTCCAAAGAGCGCAACAAAAAAAATATGAAAAACCAGTTTTCTTACCGGCTGACATTTTTTCTTTCTAATCTTGCAATATATATTTCTAAGAACTGCAAATATGGTATATATTGTAACCGCAATTACTCCATATAAAAGCGCCTGCGAGCTATATTGTCGAAATGCATCCCATATGTCATTCAATGCATCCATTATCATTGGTCTGTTTCTCCTATACTACTTTGTATCCTGCTTCCTCAATTGCCTTACAGATTACTTCATCCTTTGGAAGCTGCTCTCCCTTTAGTACTGCATTGTTCTCCTTCAGGGATACAATAGCTTCCTCCACACCTTCCAGAGAAGAAAGAGCTCTCTCAACATGCATTTTACAATGGTCACACATCATTCCTTCAATTTTGATTGTCTTTGTCGTCATTTTCTTATCCTCCTTTTGCGGTTCACAATGCATCGGCTGAAAAAATCTCAGGCGCAGTGCATTACCTACTACAAATAAACTGCTCAGACTCATCGCCGCAGATCCAAACATCGGTGTTATTCCAATTCCAAATGCCGGTACCAAAACGCCAGCCGCCAGTGGAATTCCGATGATATTATAAATAAATGCCCAGAACAGATTCTCCTTGATTACTCTCAGCGTACGCTTGCCCAAATCCATTGCTGTAACGGCATCCAGAAGCGAATTATGCATTAAAACGATATCTGCACTTTCCATTGCAATATCTGTTCCTGCGCCAACCGCAATTCCCACATCCGCAGATGTGAGTGCCGGTGCATCATTGATTCCATCACCTATCATTACAACCTGATTGCCCTCTGCCTGCAGTTTCTTTACTACCATTTCTTTTTCCTGCGGAAGAACATGCGCAATCACCTCATCAATTCCAACCCGCTTCATAATTGCCTGAGCAGTTGTCTCCTGATCACCTGTCAACATAATAACACGTTTCTTTCGTTTCTTCCATTCATGAACTGCTTTTTGACTTTCCTCCCGTTCCTGATCCGCCACAGCAATGATCCCAATCGGCTGTCTGTTCTTTATCAGAATCAGTGGTGTCTTCCCTTCTCTTTGTAATTGTAAATATTGGCTTGTGAATTCTTTTGCAGAATCATCTTCCGGCAGCATTTGACAATGGTTCTGTAAGGTATCATTTCCAATTCCAAAGCTTTCACCGTCAGAATTCTTTACAATAACACCACAGCCCGGCAAAACTTCAAACTCAGTAAACGTCTCAAAGTTCACATCCTCCTTTGGACTGTTTGAATCTGCTTTGCTCTCTGACTCCTTCATAAGAATTGCTTTTGCAAGAACATGCTCACTTTTTTGTTCCATCCTCGCCGCAATATATAGCAATTGGGATTTTGAATAGTCCTGATTAACGCTAATAATATCAGTTACTACCGGTTCCCCTTTTGTAATGGTTCCAGTTTTGTCTAATAGCACCACATTCGCCATTGCCATTCGCTGCAGTGCCTCTCCTGATTTGTATAGAATTCCATGAAGCGCCCCGACTCCCGTTGCTACCGTTACTGCAACAGGCGTTGCCAGTCCCAGTGCACATGGGCAGCTGATCACCAGCACTGTAATTGCATAATTAATTCCTAATCCGGCATTGCCGGTAATCATATACCATGCCACCAGTGTAACAAGCGCAATCACTAAAACAACCGGTACAAATATTCCTGCTACTTTATCCGCCAGACTCGCAATCGGTGCCTTCTGCATGCCGGCTTCTTCTACCAGACGAATAATCTGTGCAAGTACAGTATCGTCACTTACTTTCTCTGCCTTACATCGTAAATATCCATTCTGATTCACCGTACCTGCGATGATTGCATCGTCTTCCTTTTTCTCTACAGGAATGCTCTCTCCCGTGATGGAAGACTCATCAACTGCTGCATTTCCCTCTATCACTACTCCATCCGCCGGAACTCTGCTCCCTGCCTTAAGGATAAAGACATCTTCGATTCGTAATTCTTCCAGTGGAATTTCACATTCCTGACCATCTCTAATGACTAACGCGATCTTTGGTGCTAATTGCATCAGCTGACTGATCGCTCTGCCGGTCTTCCCCTTTGATCTGGTTTCCAGGAATTTACCAACCGTAACAAGTGCCAGTATCGTACCTGCAGACTCAAACCATAAGTTCCCCACTGCACCCTCAATCTGTTGAATCGTACTTCCCGGCAATACAATAATTACAAAGGAATATAAACTGTATAGCACAGAACCGGTCGCGCCAATTGCAATCAGGCTGTCCATCCCCGGATGTCTCTTCCACAAAGCAGAAAATCCCTTGGTAAAGTAAGCATAATTAACCACTAGGATTGGGAGCAGCAAAAGTATTTGTGTTAGTGCATAAGTCATCGCATTCTCAGCTCCATGGAACCAATGAAGCAGGATGGAGGGCACTTCTATTCCCATCCATGTAAAGAACATATGATACATTGCAAGGAATACTAATGGAATATCAAATATTACGGAAATCAGCAAACGTTTGCTCATTTGTTTGCTTTCATCCCTTGCCAGTTCTTCAATTGAGTTATTGTTAAATGTTGATTTAGCATTTGCCCCATTTTGTGTTTTGCCACTATATGATTCATTTATATCATTTTTCGTTCTATTTCCTTCTGTTTCTGCATGATATCCTGCATTTTTGACAATTTGGGAGATGTCGGGGTATTCCTTTAAATCTGCTTCATATTCCACTCGCATCTTACCGGATAAGAGATCAACTTCAACCTTATTGACACCCGGTGCTTCTCGAACAGCACGACTGACATGCTGCTCACATGCCGCACAGCTCATCCCTGTCACAGTATAGATTTCTTTCTTTCTGTTCTCCATTCTCATGCAATCCTTTCATTCATCTTTAAAAGGGCTTACTCTTTAAAAGGGCTTACTCTTTATAGAGGCTTCGTCTTCAAAGGGGTTTAACCTTTAATGCACGCATTGCATTTAGTATTGCAATAAATGCCACACCCACATCTGCAAAAACAGCAAGCCACATATTAGCCATTCCTATTGCGGCTAAAAGCAGAACAACCAGCTTAATACCAAGTGCAAATACGATATTTTGTTTCACAATACTTATTGTTTTTCTTGCAACGCTCATTGCCAATCCGATTTTGGAAGGTGCATCATCCATGATCACAATATCTGCGGCTTCAATTGCCGCATCCGACCCTAATCCGCCCATGGCAATTCCGATATCCGCGCGTGCCAGAACCGGTGCATCATTTATCCCATCACCTACAAATACCAGGGTACCATCTGCGCTCTTTCGGTTCATCAGCTCTTCCACCTTATCTACCTTATCTCCGGGAAGAAGCTGTGCAAGATATTTGGTTATATGAAGTTCCTTCGCTACCTTTGCAGCAGTCGCCTCACGGTCACCTGTCAACATAACCACTTCCTTAACACCATTTTTTAGAAGTGTCTCAATTGCTTTTGCGGCATCCGGCTTAATCTCATCTTCTAACAGACAGTAGCCAAGACATTTCTGATTCTTTGCCGCATAGACTACTGTTCCATATTCTTTGGCCTCAACCGGTTCAATTCCCTGTTGAAGCAGCAATTTCTCATTGCCTACCAGAATCGTCTTTCCATTGATTAAGGCTTTCAGTCCATACCCCGGGATTTCTTCTACCTTTTCACATTGGTATGTAGTATACCCATTCCTGCCATTCTCTTTCGCTTTACGGCATATTGATTGTGAAATCGGATGATTGGAATAGCTTTCAACTGCCGCCATCATATCAAGCAGCTCCTGATTACTCATCTTACTCTCTGCAGCCTCAACTTCGCTTACCTCAAAATTTCCTTTGGTCAAAGTCCCGGTCTTATCCATAACTACATATTCTGCTTTGCTAAGATTTTCAAGATAATTACTTCCTTTGATTAAGATACCATGTTTGCTGGCACCACCGATTCCTCCAAAGAAACTAAGTGGAATAGAAATAACCAAAGCACATGGGCAGGAAATAACCAAAAATGTCAAAGCGCGATACACATAATCTTTTATTAACCGCCAGCCAAACGGTGCACTTGCAACAATCAGAGATTGCCAAACAACCGGCACGATTGCCAGAAGCACTGCACAAATCACTACAATGGGTGTGTACCATCTGGCGAATTTGGTTATGAATTGCTCCGATTGCGCTTTTCTGTTGCCGGCATTTTCCACCAGTTCCAGAATCTTGCTGACCGTAGAATCTTCAAATTCTTTGCTGACCTTCACATCGATGACACCGCTTAGGTTAATACAGCCACTTATGACATCTTCTCCGGCGGTTACCGGACGTGGCATGCTTTCCCCCGTCAGTGCCTTAGTATCAAGATTGGAGCTGCCTTCTATAATAATGCCATCCAACGGGATTTTTTCTCCTGCTCTGATACGAATCAGATCACCCGGATGCACTTCATCCGGTGTAACTTCCTCTTCCATTAGTCCATTGTCTGTCTGCTTAATTAAACATGCACTCTCCGGACAAATATCCATTAGCTCTTTAATTGACTGTCTTGCCTTCCCCACCGCATACTGTTGGAAGAATTCTCCAGCCTGATAGAAAATCATGACAGCAACAGCTTCCGGATAGTCTCCCACGAAGAAAGCACCAACTGTCGCTATGGTCATCAGAAAATTCTCATCCATCATATGGCCTGCAAATAAATTGCGAAATGCCTTCAGCAGAACATCTCCTCCACTAATCACATAGGAACACAAAAATATGCCAAAGATAATCCATTGCCCGGTTATTGACAGAGAAAAAAGTGTACCGATTACAGTATCCATGGGTATTAAATATTTCACCAGCATTCCCACAGCAAAAATAAGTATCCCCACAATAATTCTAATCAAGTGTTTTTTCAATTTCTTAGACATATCAGCTTTCATCTTTCCTGTAAGTATGTTCTCTTACATTTCTATAATTATCCTTTGCTATTTTGCTATCATTGTAACGTCAGGTTCTATTTTCTTAACTATTTTACGAACTTCTTTTTCAATCTCTTCCAAACGTTCTTCTGCCACTTCAAGAATCATTTTCTGGGTAAGAAATGTCACACAGCTTTTCTCAACCCCCTCAACCTTTGCAACAGCCGCCTCAATCTTGGCTGCACAATTGGCACAACATAAATCTTCTAAAATATAAGTCTTCTTCATTTTCATTACCTCCTAATGTTCTTCTTTAATATGATCCATACCCTGACTTAGAATGGAGGCTATGTGACCATCTGCCAATGAGTAAAATACGGTCTTTCCGTCTCTTCTTACGTTCACCAGATTCATCTGTTTCAAAGTTCTAAGTTGATGTGATATCGCCGATTGTCCCATATTCAACAGCTGCGCAATATCACATACACACATTTCAGAACATAGTAACAGATATAAAATCTTGATTCTTGTAGAATCACCGAATACCCGAAAGAAATCTGCCAGATCATAGAGTTCCTCCTCAGGTGGTATCTCCTGATTCACTTTCTTAACTATGTCATCGTGTACATGGATAAATTCACATCTTTCTTCTCTTTCATCCATAAAATTGTGTTACCTCTCTTTCCGTATCCTGTTATCTCGTTGCATCAAATGAACATATGAGCATCTATTCATATGTTCATTATACATCTTGAAATCCTATTGTCAATTATTTTTAATAATTCATTACGAGAATTGTTTCATTACATAAAAAAAGGATTCAGAATAACTGAATCCTCTAAGGTATCTTTCCTTCTAGTTTGGTGTCACATAACCATATTCATCAACAGTATAAGTATTCTCTCCAACTGTCAGTGTTGTATTGGCTACCATATATCCATTTTCCGGATTGAAATAGAACGTATGCTGGTTAATCTCACAGAAGCCAAGAACCAAATGTCCATCTACCGGTGAACAGTACTTCAAACCGACTTCGTCTGTATAGACGCCCGTATACATTATTCCCTGTGTTGGCTCAAAATAATAACTATTCTCACCAATTGCAGTCCAGCCAACCTTCATTGCACCAGTTGTCGGATCAAAATACCATTTACTCGTACCAATCGTCAGCCAGCCAAGATGCATTGCACCTGTATCCGGATCAAAGTAATATCTGTCATTACCAATTTGAAGTAATCCTGACTGTCTGTATCCTGTCGTTGGATCAAAATAGTACTTCATACCGCCAATTTCCTGCAGTCCCACAAGCATTGCGCCGCTTGATGGATCAAAATATTGAACATTCCCTTCCAGGTTAAGCCAACCATAATGCATCACGCCATCGGACGGTTCAAAATAGAAGCGATCATTTCCCAACTGCAGCAATCCATTCATCATAGCGCCTGTATCCGGATTAAAATAATACTTAGCTTCTCCAATCGTTGTAAGACCGGTCAGCAGCTTCCCTGTCGCAGGATCAAAATAGTAGGTAGAACCAGCAATTACTGCAAATCCCTGTTTCATAATTCCAGTTGTCAAATCAAGATAATATCTTCCATCTGCCAATTGAATGAAGCCGTGTTGCATTGCTCCGGTTTCATTCATATAGTACTTACCTTCTGTCAGTGCAAGCCAACCGGTCTGTAACACACCTTCAGCGTTAAAATAATACTTCTGATCTCCAACTTGTCTAAAGCCGGTAACCATATGTCCATTCTCATCGAAGAAATAATTCTTACCATCTTCTGCATACCATCCGTGAAGCATATGTCCATCAGCTGCAAAATAATAGACAAAATCTCCCGGGCGATACCAGCCACGATACATCACGCCTTCGGCATCAAAGAGATAATTCTCCTCTCCAATCTTTTGCAACCCGCTTTGACGTATACCATTATCTCCAAGATAGTAAGTATTTTCACCGATCTGTGTAAATCCGGTACACATTACCCCATTATCCCCAAGGTAATAGAATGTGCCACCCAAATCAATCCAACCGGTGCGCATTGCTCCCGTATCATCGCAATAGTATTTGACACCGCCAAAATCAATCCAGCCCTTTTGACGTCTGTAATTATTATAGAAATATGTATTACCGCCATAGCTGGAAAAACCATAACCGATAATAAATGAAAAATCCTTATACTGATAATTCATATCAACTCTGCCACCAATACCACCAACGCTTCCGTTACTGGTATATTGCCAAAAAGCAGGGGTTTCCGGATATTCACACTCATCCGCATACATTGCAATCCATTTATCATAATTGACCTGTCCAATTCTATTCTGAAACCAGTATTTGCTCGAATATACCATTGGATAATAGCCGGCATTTGCAATCGTTGCACAAAATGCATTCGCCATAGCTGCCAGAGTGTCAGGTGACAGCTCTCTCTGTGTGGAATCCTCTATATCAATCACTACCGGAAATGTAACCGTAACATTTCCCAAAATGTTAATCATTGCATTCGCTTCCGCAACAGCTCCGTCCACTGAAGTTGCATACGAATACACATATGCTCCTGTTCTGATTCCTGCGGCATTGGCCCCGGCAACATTCTGTACGAAGTATGGATCTACACCACTTTTGCTGCTATAAGCTTTGATAAATGCAAAAGTCACTCCGCTTGCCCGCACTGCTGCCCAATCAACCGCTCCCTGATATTTGGAGACATCAACACCAACAGCACCTGCATTAGTCGCATTTACATTGGCTCTGGCTTCCATACCAAAGAGGGGAAACAGCATAACAATAACCAGCAACATAGAAATATAACGAGTAATCTTCCTTTTCATAATTCTTCCCTTTCACCTATGTAGACAATGTACCTTATGTATACGATATAACTGATTATAACAATTTCTTCATTTTGCTTCAACCCTTTATCCTTTATTGGATAAAATTGGTCCAGACACGCTCCTCGCGCTTGGGCATAGGCACTCCACTTTCCCTGCCGGCCATTAGGCACTGCAGCATCCATGCCATATTGTATCCCAGTGTACGCATAATCTGTAAACCTTCAGCATCCTTTAAGACATCTTCCGGTTTGCTTCCATGAACCATATTCCAATAGACTGATGGGACAATTGGCATATTTGAGAAGTTTAGATACTTCATCATTGCATCCAGACAGGCTGTCGTACCGGCTCTTCTGGCACTGGTCACCACTGCTGCAGGCTTATATTCCATCTTTGCTTTGGCCGCATAGAATAAACGATCCATAAATCCAAGCATACTGCCATTGGGGGACGCATAGTAAACAGGCGATCCAAAGATCAAACCGTCTACCTGTGGTAACTTCTCTATTACTTCATTCACAGTATCCTGATAAATACATTGCCCTGTTTTTCCGCAGCCGCCACAAGCTACGCAGCCGCCAACCGGCCGACTTCCGATATGGAAGATTTCTGTCTCAATTCCATTTTCCTGCAATGCTTTCTCCACCTCGCATAATGCGGTGTAGGTGCATCCATTCTTATGTGGGCTTCCATTAATTAATAATACTTTCATAGTCTCTCCTTTTTTCTTATAACACTAGTCTATTATTGTAATTCCTTCATCATTCTTGCTGCAGGTAACTTCCTGTCACAGCTCTCTGTATAGATTCTTCCATACTTAGAGAACGAACATGGATAAATCGCTAATTCCGATAGAGATTTTACGAACCATTCCGGCAAAGCACCCGGCGCTTTAATCTCCATAAGCATCGTATTCTCATCAAACAGGAGTTCTCCTTTATCTTGAAGTGATAATTTCAGTTGATTCTTACGGCTTCTGATTCTTCGATCAATTGTAAATCTAATCTCAGGATTGTCTGTAACATAGAATGCCTGGCGGTCATATGCCAGATATAAATGCGGCTGTAGCCTGTAGTAATGAATCATATAATCAATTTCCCTGAGAATCTGACAATCGTATACCACAGGGTATCTGTCGTTCTCCATATACTCTTCTGCAACATGAAGTGGCAGTTCTACACGCCTTTTGTAGACCGTACCTTTCCATTTCTTCTTCAGTTCCAGGAAAACATCCATTCCTTCTGTCGGAATTCCATAACTTCGAAGTCTCAATTTTTCCTTATATACAGGCTTTTCAATTGACCTTCTAATCAAATCATTGTGCTCGGAATCATAATAAATGTTGCAAATAGTATGGAGACCATAACCATCTGCTGTCACTTTTGAACCGATTCTCTGCATTAGAGTCTGATACTGACTTGCAGAAAGTATATACTTTTTTTCTACTCTTTTGAAAATTCCATTCATTTAGAGTTCCTCTGCACTTCGATTCTGCGGACGGCCACATATAATTGTCAGATTTCCATTACGGCACCTGATCTCATCTAAAAATTCTTTTTCCTTTTTGTAATCCTTCATCACAATATGATAGCTAAGCTCATAAAGGCTTCCAAGATCAGTTGTTTTAACTCTTATCAGCTCCCATTTTTTCAGATAATTCTCAAACAGGTCATCAAATACTTCTGTGTAATCCAGATTCTCCGGTATCAGTACCTTCAGTTCCTTAAATTTACCACTATGCTCACCAAATGGGACTACATAAAGGATAAAAAATACCAATCCAACGATAAGGACAATTGACGCACTGTAAGTCAGATATCCCATACCATTGGCGAGTCCAACAGCAACAGCAAAAAAGATTGCCGTAATATCCTTAGAGGATCCCGGAACAGAACGGAATCTTACAAGGCTAAAGGCTCCCAGTACAGCTACTGATGTTCCAAGATTACCATTAACAATCATGATTACAGTCTGTACCAAAGCCGGCATAATGACCAGTGACGTAACAAAGCTCTTGGTATAAGTCGATTTGTACATATAGATTAGCGCAATCACAAGTCCGCACCCCATTGACGCTGCGGTACATAGCAACGTGCTTATAACCGTCAGACTTTCGGTTGCTGAACTCAAAATACTAGTAAACATGACTTTTATCCTCCATATCATTTGTTCATCAAATACTTATTTCATGAAAAAGATTCCCTCTCCATAAAAAGCCAGGATTTCATTATCCTCAGAATACTCCAATGTAAAATCATCAAAATACAGTTGGTTTCCATCCGGTAACAGAACCGGCTTTTGATCATATTTTTCATCATTCTCAAAATAGTCTGCAAAAAATTCAGTAAGGTCCACTTCAAAAGTCTGATCCTTTGTATGCAGCTCATATGCAGAAATATCTATTGTATTATTCAAGCTATCCGTATCATCATAGTTATATACGATATAGCATTTCGAATATCCCGTGATATCAATTTCATCATCAGCACTAAAATATACATGATTTACAGCGTATGCCTGCTCCATCACATATGAACTTAGGTACTCATCTTCAAACGACTGATCTTTAAACTTATTGTCCAGATACATTTGTCCCTGAATACCGGATTCCCACCGAATACAATTATAGGCAGATCGATATCGCTTTAACTCTTCCTGTGTGTGTGTGTCAGCACTTGTATCAAACTGTTCTAAAACAGCTCTTTGAGATCTAAATGTTGTTGCATACATATTAACCCCTGGTATAACCAGCGTAATAGCAATCTGTGCCAGGCCAACAAAGATACAGAGTTCAAGCCACTTTCTCTTTTTAACCAGACAGAGCACAAGATAAATCAGTTCAAACAATATCAGTACGATACCTTGATAGCGGTTATTGGTGATCCCATAGTCTGATATTCTCACTCCAAGACAAATGCATTGAAGAATAATGAATGGAGCATAAATTATCGGCATCAGATATGCAATCTTTCCAACCAACTTCTCACGATTCACCGCCGCAATTGTCCAGATTGGAAGACCTCCGACAAATAATGCAGTCAGTATTCCAAATACTTCGTTGGAAGGTATTTCCTGCAGCACCAGTAATTTAATCATATAGACATAGATAATCGCAAAAACAATCATTAACAGAATCAGCAAAACATAATCAATGACAATTTTCTCGAACTTACTAATTTCATCCTTTTTGCCATCAAATGATATAATAATTCCAGGAACATACATGATTCCAAACAATCCCACTTCCATACGTCCAAGCATATCAAACCGCCAGCTATCCATGATCAATATATCAAAAATTTCTACAATGACAGCAAGTCCACTTGCAATAATCGCATAAACTGTCGTGGTACGCACCAGCGAACAAAATGTATGACGACAATACAGTGTAAAATCAATCTTGATTTCCCGATACATGTGATAAGCACTTAAAACCAGCAAGAATGTACAATAGCAAATCAACCATCCAGTAACATATTCAATCACCATGTCACTGCTCATGTCAAAAAGTGTACTTTTCTCTGTATAGATAATCAGTGTAAATCCCAATGCAATGATTGCTCCAATAGTCCATCCTGTAATTTTCGTTACCAATCTGTTCTTTAATACTTCTTCGGTAAACAAAGATGCAATTCCTGAGAGTGTCAGGAAACATATAATCTTAGATAACAGCATTGCTATATCTACTGAAAAAATACTATCATCAAACACAATCATTTCCAGTATTGTCACCAACACAACGATACTCATTGTCACCGGGAATCGCATAAAGACACTTTTGTATAATGACTGTATGGTATTCTTTGCCATTATAATCACATTTTTCTTTGGTTTTGAACCAATATCACCAGACTTCTCTATCTGAGTATTTTCCATTGTTTTCTCCATTTTTTCCATTTGATTTTTAATTTGTTCTTCCATATATTGTATCCCGCTCCCCATAGATTCGTAGTAAGTTCTGTTAATCTGAGTTCACAACCGTTGTTATTTTAACATTAATAGAATGGAATTACAATTCCGCGGAGTTTCCATTCAGGGTATGAACCATTTATGATAATGTCCTTATATACCACAAGGAAAAATGTCCCAAGTATGG
>JAKQFQ010000229.1 GCA_029558315.1 Bacillota bacterium | reverse complement strand
GTGCTGTTCAGGAGGAAACACGTCAATGATCCTGTCCAGTGTTTTAGATGCGCTGTTTGTATGAAGCGTACCGAATACAAGTATACCTATGTCTGCAGCTTTCAGAGCATAGGTTATGGATTCAAAATCTCTTAATTCTCCTATGAGTAATATGTCCGGATCTTCTCTGACTGAATCTTTAATTGCAGTGGCAAAGGATTTCGTATGAAGTCCGACTTCTCTGTGTACTATAAGACTTTTATTACTTTCATGCAAAAATTCCACAGGATCTTCTATTGTAATGATATGGGCGTTTCTTGTGCGGTTTATATAATCAATCATGGCAGCCAGAGTGGTGGATTTCCCGTTTCCTGTAGCTCCTGTTACTATAACAAGACCGCCTTTAGTGTTATTACATACTTTTTTTAATACCTCCGGCAGACCGAGAGTATCTATATTGGGAACAACTGTAGGAATTAATCTGAATACTGCTCCCAGACCGTTTTTTTCAAAAAGTGCATTTCCTCTGAACCTTGAAAGTCCGGGAACTTCACTGGCAAAATCCAGGTCTCCTGTTTCTTCAAGTACCTGTATCTGTTTTTTATTTAACAGACTGTATACCATTTCCATTATCCTGTCAGGATCTAAAGCAGGAAGTTCTGTCCTTGTAAGATCACCCATTATTCTTAAAGTCGGAGGAGCTCCTATTGCTAAATGAAGATCTGATGCATTATATTCAACCATCAGTTGAAAAAGATTTTCTACTTTATAATCATGTCCGAAATCAGTTTTTATTGTACTAACTATTACTTTTGACATAACAGTCTCCTTCCATCTATTTGGATTCTCTGAACATAGTTTCGTCCATAGCAACACTGCGTGCTGCTTCTGTTGTTATCAGACCTCTGTTATAGAGATTGAGAAGAGAATTATCCATGGACTGCATTCCAAGACTTTTACTTGTCTGTATCAATGATGGTATCTGGAAGGTTCTTCTTTCTCTTATGATTGTTGCAAGAGGTATACAGCCGACAAGTATTTCAAAGGCTGCTGCCCGAC
>JAKQFQ010000214.1 GCA_029558315.1 Bacillota bacterium | reverse complement strand
TGACTAAAATTGATAAAACCGGCATACTTATCGGTAAATGCATATGAAGCGCTGACATCAGCTGTTGTTATTCCTGTTTTGACAGACAGCGTATAGTCATTTTTTTCAATTGGTAAAGGGGTCGTAATTGTTGAGGGGATATATACAGTTGTGCAACCAGTAAATACCAGTCCTATCAAAAATGCAAACTTAAAAATTCTCATCATTTCTCCTATATTTATTATTTCAATATCATCAGTTTATTCACAGCCTGTTTCCTGCCATCTATGCTGAGTTGATAGAGATAGACGCCTGTAGGTAATGGTTTAAAATGCTCATCCTGCGCATTCCAGATGATGGAATAGGCATTGGAATTGTATTGAGCAGTGTCTTTTGCAGAAAGTCCGGCAGATTTTGCGATATCTGCTATATTCTGAGAGGTTCTGAGACTTCTCACCTTCTGACCTTTGATATTATAGATGTTGATTTCTGCAGATTCTCTGACCTTTTCCGGAGTGTAAAATTCAAAAATGGTGTATGGATTCGATCCTCTGCTGCCGGCACCGGTATATATCGGGTTTGGATAATTACGGAGTATCACTTTCTTTAGTGCCGTATGGATCTCTTCATCTCCGGCATTGGCATTGTATTCATAGCATCCCATATCAATCCGGTTTCCGTACATTCTTGGATTACCTGCCAGATCTGTCGGGGGAAGATGATACCCCAGCGTGTCAGGCGTACCGCTATTGATACAGGGGGAGTTGGCGCTCAAGCGGTAATAGGATGGCAGAGAAGGATCACCGCCAACAAAGAGAGGATCTCTGTCAATATTGTGATCCCCCCAGTTTAACACGGAAGAATCTTCGTTTAAAAACTGAATGAGATCTGAGCCTCCTCTGAGCAGAGAATAATCAATACGAAAAGGACTGCCTGAGTTGACAGGATCATGTATTATCACTTCTTTATCCAGCTCCGGATTATAGAGGATGCAATTATTTAATTCTATCTTTCCTCCTGTTGATAAAGCCCACCAGGTCAGGTGATTATTGGCGATGGTCACATTGGTCAGACGATGGGGGATTGGTCTGGAATTGCTGATATTCATTACAGCACCAAACATATAGCCCTGATTACAG
>JAKQFQ010000213.1 GCA_029558315.1 Bacillota bacterium | reverse complement strand
AACGCAAGCTGGTCAAGTACTCTCTCATCTCCTTCAAAGATCTTTATCGCATACCATCGCTGCTGCTCCTGTGGCATATGATGCACTGCCGCTTCCTCAATATGCGCCAGTGCATGTTCTACAACCCCGGAAAAGGAATGTAAAGGCATCGGGATATCACTGCCTGCAGCCGTAATTGCTTCCTCGGCCGCCTCAAAGATTCCCTCTCCCTTGAGCGCTGAGATTTCCATCACTTTACATCCTAATTCCCTGGCTAACTCATCGATATTAATCTTGTCACCGTTCTTTCTGACAACATCCATCATATTGATCGCAACCACAACCGGAATTCCCAGTTCTATCAGCTGTGTGGTCAGGTAAAGGTTTCGTTCCAGATTCGTACCATCCACAATATTTAGAATTGCATCAGGTCGTTCACCAATCAGATAATTTCTTGCAACTACTTCTTCTAATGTATATGGTGATAAGGAATAAACTCCCGGAAGATCAGTAATTGTGATATCCTCATGTTTTTTTAGTCTTCCTTCCTTCTTCTCAACTGTTACACCCGGCCAGTTGCCAACAAACTGATTAGATCCCGTTAATGCATTAAATAGCGTTGTCTTACCCGCATTCGGATTTCCTGCCAGTGCGATTTTAATTGATTCTTCTTTCATAAGCTTCTCCGTTTCTGTTAGTTATTGCTAACTTATATGGTAAATTTTTTTCTTACTCTATTTCTATTTTCTCTGCATCCTCTTTTCTGATGGATAGTTCATAACCACGTACCGTAATTTCCATCGGATCTCCAAGCGGAGCAACCTTGCACACAGAAACTTCCACACCCTTCGTCAGTCCCATGTCCATAATTCTTCGCTTGATAGCGCCTTCACCATGAAGCTTCATAACACGTGCTTTCTCACCAATCTTTAACTCCTTTAAAGTTTTCATCCTCTGCCTCCTAATCCTCCTATTATTTCTGTTCTAGGAATTTGTAACTATAATTTTCTGTGCCATTTCACGACTGATTGCAATTCTCGCTTCCTTGATATTTACAATCAGATTCCCTGCCATTGTAGTAATCACGGTTATATTACCACCCACCACAAATCCAAGATTCTCTAAATGTTTCTTAATCTCAGGGCTTCCACCCACCTTTTTAATTAAGTTCTTTTCACCAACATTTGCTAATAACAGTGGCATTTGTATCAGATCCTTTCTATGCTGTTTATCATACAGTTAGTCATATCTAACTTCTTGTCTGTATGTTAGCATTAACTAACCTAGATGTCAAGCAATAAAATAATACCTCAGGATTTTTCTCATTGGATATCCTTAAGGCATTATTATCACAGCATGGTTCTAGATTTCGGTATAAAATTTTTGTAATTGCAGGAGATATTTATAACGTCGGATTGCCTGTTCTCTTGCTTTATTAAATAATTCTTCGGCCTTGTCCGGCTGTCCTTGTTTCAATGCACCATACCTTACCTCGCCCTCTAGAAATTCCATATAATCAAGGGTAGGCTCTTTACTGTCCAACGTAAATTTTGGTTTATTCTCTATTCCGCGTGGATGATATCGAAACAGATGCCAGTACCCGGCCCTAACCGCCAAAAATCCATTGTGATTTCTTAGACAGAAAATCCTTCTCCTGAAGAATGTTTTTCATGATGTTGCCTGTCTCTGGTGTTGGAGCTTTGGTCCAATCCTTCAAAACCTCTATTAATCGTTCACTTGCTTCTCCATTTTGTTCATCACTTT
>JAKQFQ010000168.1 GCA_029558315.1 Bacillota bacterium | reverse complement strand
ACATATAGCCGAACTTTGCGGGATTTTCTGAATGAATAAAAAAAGTGCCAGGTGTCTTTTCTAAGCACTTGGCACATTCATATTCACTTATAGGTTGTGAAAATTTTAAGGTTGATTGGACGTTCCTCTTCCTCTGCTTGGGCTTGCACTATAAGCTTCTTCAAAAACCTCAATGCTCATTAGCTGTGGTGAATAGCTTTCATCTGCTTGCCTTTCATAATTTGAAACGAAAGCCTGCAGGTGGTTGTATGAACCGTTTAAGAGATTATTATAGACTTGTAAGATATCTTCTCTCTCAGTTTTTTCAATAGCCTCTTGAAGGTCAAGAATATCCAGCTCTTCGATCAACCCGCCCACCAGCAAAGCTTCTGCTAGGGATTGGCTGCCTTTTTCAACCAAATCATCATAAAGCTTCTGTAGCTCACTGTTAGCAAACACGCCAACAGTGTCATCAGCAACGATATCGGGCAGTTCATAAGCATCTAATAGGGTCTTAACCGCATCTGTGTGCTTTTGTTCGCTGGATGCAATATTTTTGAAGATATTTAGATCCCAGATTTCGAAAAGTGTCAGATAAACATCTCTAGCTAATTTTTCTTCTTCTCGCATCCAGATCAGGTCACTCACCTCATCATCCAATAAGATGTCAGTTTGATATGCGTACGCAGGATCTGATACCTCACTTTCTGTTAAACTTTCTGTATCTTCGCTTTCCAAATCAGAAATAATCACTTCTTCTTGCACCTCAGCCACATCCTCTTCTGGTGATTCGGAGGTCGTTTCTTCCTGAGCAGCAGTTACATTCAAGGCTGGAGCTAATGCAGAATCGATTGCTTCGCTGGCTTGCGGTAAATTGCATGCTGTTATTGTCAACATTATCATGGCTGTTATCACAACCAATGTCCATTTTTTATTTTTCATTTTTTACTCCTTAGTAAATTTTCAGTGCGATAATTGTTCATATCGCGATTTTTATTTTAATAATGCGCGTATTGTAATATCTGTTTATTAATTTTCCGTAAAGTGTTTGTGAAGAATTAATGAAGGTTATTTTTATGGTTGTTGTATAACAGGCATCAAATCTGATATTATGATATTGATTGCATCGATATTCAGTTAAAGGATAAATCAAGTGTCTCGTATGGATAATGGTAGCAAAGTAAGTTTATATGATCGGATTTATGCTTGGGTCCGGCTTGTTCCTTCCGGTAGAGTTGTTACCTACGGACAGATAGCACAGGCTGTAGGTGGTTGTTCTGCCCGTATGGTGGGCTACGCCATGTCAGCACTAATAGATGGACGCGACCCAAGTGTTCCTTGGCAGCGTGTGATCAATGCCCAGGGTAGGATCAGCATGTTTGGTATCGGTAGTGCAATTCAGCGAGCCTTGTTGGAACAGGAAGGGATAGCTTTCGACACCGATGACCGCATAGACTTAGGTGTTTTTCGCTGGGACGGTAATTAACTATTAGTGAGAAGACCCATGATTACGGTAGGTTATTTATGATGAGATCAGGAGTTTTATAAATGCAGCTGTATCAATATATGCACGCAAGTGAGTTCTTAGAAAAAACCCAAGAACTCTACATGCGGGAAGAAGCAGCCAATAATCTCATTCTAGGGCTTAGTCTGCGTTTGAAAGAACTGCAGAACAATCTAAAGACACAACCTTTTTTTGCAATAGTGCAGGATGAGAATAGTAAGATTTATCTCTCATCTGTTATGACACCTCCTTATCCATTAATCATCCATGGTGACCCTCAGGCATCAGATGCAATGGGCCTATTAGTGAATTATCTTCTGACCAAAGCTATTAAAGTGAGTGGTGTGAATGGAAAAGAAGATATCAGTACAGCCTTTGCTCAGAGTTGGTCGCAGCAAACAGGTCAGAAATATCTTTTGGACATGTCAATGCGTATATATGAATTGAAGAATGTGCTTTGGCCAATA
>JAKQFQ010000154.1 GCA_029558315.1 Bacillota bacterium | reverse complement strand
ACATATCCTCTCTTCCACCAAGAGTTTTATTGATGGCCCTGACAACTGCATTGTGTATTTCTCTCTCGGTTATTGCATCCCCATCACATCCTGAAGGACCCTTATTTACTCTTGTAGCACATTTCCATTTAGGATATTTCTTACCCTGACTTTGCTCTGCAATTCTTCGCATCATATCTCCACATTTGCCACAATACAATCTGCTGGATAAAGCATATTTGCTACTGTAAACTCGTTTTGTTCCATCCTTATTTGTTCTAAGATTTGCTCGTCTAACCAGTTCTTCCTGCACCTGCATAAAAAGGTCACGGGGTATAATTGCCTCATGGTTATTTTCTACATAATACTGAGGAACGATACCGTTATTAGTAACTCGCTTTTTTGTAAGAACATCAACCGTATAAGTTTTTTGAAGAAGTGCATCTCCCATATATTTCTCATTGGTCAGAATTTTTCGAACACCTTCTGGTCTCCAAGTCGGTTTATCTGCAGCCGTATGAATTCCATCTGCCATCAGTCCTCTTGCAATCTGCATCAGGCTTTTTCCTTCAAGGTATTCACGGTATATTCGCTTTACTATCTCTGCTTGCTCTGGGTCGATAATTAAATGTCCGTCCTCATCCTTAGTATAGCCCAAGAACCAATTATGGTTTACCTGCACTTCTCCATTTTGGTATCGAAACTGTAAACCCAACTTTACATTCTTACTCAAGGATTCCGATTCCTGCTGTGCTAATGATGCCATTATGGTAAGCAGCACCTCTCCTTTGGAATCCATTGTATTTATGTTCTCTTTTTCAAAATATACGGGTACATTCTTTTCCTTTAGCTGCCTGATATACTTTAAGCAATCCAAGGTATTTCTCGCAAATCGGCTGATGGACTTGGTTATTATCATATCTATTTTACCCACCATACACTCTTCAATCATGCGATTAAATTCTTCACGCTTTTTGGTGTTCGTACCACTGATTCCGTCATCTGCGTATATCCCTGCAAATTCCCAATCGGCATTCTTTTTGATGAATTCCGTATAGTGTTCTACCTGTGCCTCATAGCTTGTAGCCTGTTCATCGCTGTCAGTACTGACACGGCAATACGCTGCGACTTTTAATCTTGGCTTGTCTTCTGTTTTGGCAAGATTACCTACACGCTTTCGTGCTGGAATTACTGTAACACTTTTTGTTCCTGCCATTCTTATCCCTCACTTTCTATTAAACTGTAAATATATGCTGCTTGGGCATATGGATCCTTAAATTCTTTCTTTGGCATATTGAAATGAAACTCATAGGGAAGTGGTTCTTCCTCTTTTTCCTTAATCAAATCAGTTCT
>JAKQFQ010000152.1 GCA_029558315.1 Bacillota bacterium | reverse complement strand
TTATATGAGGAGTGATTACATTGAAAGAAACAAGAGAATTTTTAAAGAGTATTGGGCAGCCCGCAGGAGATTTATACGATTTGCCGACATCCCAGAAGAGGTTTTCGGACGGTGGGCAATATAGATTTGAGGTTCCCGGTATTCAAGGCCCCGGAACTATGAAAACTCTGCTTGAGGAAATCGACAGATATGGGATTTTTATTCACCGGGTTACACAGACAAAAGGAATTATGACACTTACTGATGAAGAAATTGAGAAAATGGTTGCTTTGGCTGAACAGTATAAGGTTGACCTAATATTGGCGATTGGTCCGAGAGCAACTACAGATACAAGCGCTTCAGTACATACTGAAGAAGGGCAGAGAATGGGCTATAGACTAAGAGGACAGGAGCAGATTGTCAGAGCTATTGAGGATGTAAAGAGGGCAAGTGCATTGGGCTGTCATTCTTTTCTAGTATATGATGAGGGCTGCCTGTGGGCATTGAACCAACTGCGTCAACAGGGCGGATTACCTGCAGAAACTAAATTTAAGGTATCAGCTCATGCCGGCCATGGAAATCCCTGCTCCGCAAAGCTTATGGAGAGCATTGGTGCCAATTCCTTCAATCCTGTAAGAGATATTCAGCTTCAGATGCTGGCTGCCATTAGACATGCCATTGATATATCGATAGATATACATACAGAAAATCCGAAGTCTTCCGGCGGTTTTATCAGACATTATGAAGTACCTGAAATGATTAGGGTTGCAGCACCAATTTACCTTAAGACCGGTGGTTCGGTAGCGGCAACACACAGTTGGGATTCAACAGATGCAGATGCCAAGAAGAGAGCAAAACAGATAATGCTGGTAAAACGTGTCATTGACAGTTACTATCCGGAGTCTATAGTATCTCCAAAAGGCTCTGTCCATCTGTAATATGTGAGATTTCTGTTATAAAGCAATATAATGATTAGTCTTCCCAGAACCAAATGAAAGAAAAAGGCTTGATGGCTAATTAATGTGATTGGGTGGTAATAATGAATAAAAATTTTACTGATATCTTAATAGAAGATCTACACAAAATGACAAACGAGACGATACCGGAAGCTGTTTTGCTACAAGCAAAAATGTGCGTGCTTGATTATATTGGAGAGGGGCTGGCCGGTGCAGTCATTGCCAAGAAAAAGTGCCAAAAATATTTAGACTTCTTTAACTCGGAACAATGCGGAGCAACTGTAATAGGCTATAATAGAAAAGCTTCTCTTCATAAC
>JAKQFQ010000147.1 GCA_029558315.1 Bacillota bacterium | reverse complement strand
AGTATATATTGGAATAATCACTACACTTATAGGTGCAATTACAGGAGGAAGAACAAGTCCTGAATCGTCACTATGAGCCATAATTATAGCTCCTATCATTCTTGTACTTACACCCCAGCTTGTCTGCCATGCATTCTCAATATCCCCACTCTGATTAGTAAATTTAATATTAAACACCTTAGAAAAATTCTGACCTAAGTCATGAGAAGTACCTAATTGAAGAGCTTTTCCATCCTGCATTAAAGCTTCAACTCCATATGTATTAACTGCACCTGCAAATTTCTCTGATTCCGATTTTCTACCTCCATATACATCAATTGCGAGTATATCTCTTGCAAATTCTCTATACATCTCAAAAGCCTCATTAACCTGTTTTAAAGATTCTTCATGTGTTGAATGTACAGTATGACCTTCCTGCCATAAAAACTCAGTAGTCCTTAAAAAAGGCCTTGTTCTCTTCTCCCATCTCACAATATTTGCCCACTGATTTATCTTCAATGGTAAATCTCTCCATGATGTAATCCATCTTGAGAAAGTATCATACATAATTGTTTCTGATGTAGGTCTTACAATGAGATCCTCTTCCAATTTTGCATCAGGATCTACTATAACACCAGAGCCATCATCTGCCTCTTTAAGTCTATAATGTGTTACAACAGCACATTCTTTTGCAAAACCCTTAACATGACTTGCCTCTTTTGAAAGAAAGGAAAGAGGAATAAACAAAGGAAAGTATGCATTATCAACCCCCATTGCTTTAATCCTTTTATCAAGCTCTTTCTGAATATTCTCCCATATAGCATAACCATATGGCTTAATTACCATACACCCTTTCACAGATGAATTCTCTGCAAGTTGCGCCCTCTCTATTACATCAAGATACCATTGAGAATAGTTCTGACTTCTTGCTGTTATTCCTTTCTTTGACATACAGGTATTCTACACTACTTTAACAATATTACACAAATTTAGGATCAAATCCCCAATAATGTGCAGCCTTTGCCAATGCAGTATCTGGATGCTCAATAATCCATTTGTTTAAATCACTCTTCTCCATTGCAATATCTCTTGCCTGAACCATAGCCTCAACACCAGCTTCAATTCCCCAAGGATGACCAAGCACACCTCCTCCTGCCTGAATAATTAGATCTTCTCCTAGTCTTGTTATTGACTCCCCTATTGTCCCTGGATGAAGTCCACCTGATGCTGTATGCCACACACCCTTCATTCCATACCAATTTTGACCTAAAGTCATATCAGTTGCAGGAGTAATATCATTCTGAAGTGCCTGTTGTATCAGCATAGGCTCATTATAGTTCTCCATCTTACCCTTTGGTGCACCTCCATGAAGCGAATCTACGCCCAAAAGACGCATGATTTTAGCAATAACCACCATTGACATCGAAAAATCTACAATAACCCCTTTATCATACACTCCAGCCCCTGATTCCCTATCAAGCAATCCATGCATAGCCCTATGTGCATGTATTGCCAACCCAGGATTATGCTTTCTCATAGTCTGAACAGCAGCAAAACCAGTAACTATAACATCCATCATCATCCATCTTCCCCCATTCTCCTTAATCATATCAGCTCTATCAAGCATTACATCTATATCAGAGTGTGTAACATTACACAAATACATCTTTCTCTTCCCACTTTTTTTCTCAACATCTCTTTGTACTTCATGTACAAGCTTACATCTATCTTCAAATTTGTTAAAATACAAACTTGTAAGATTTTCATCATCCTTAATACCCTGAAACTCTCCATTTGCAGCAGTAAAAAGTATTTTAGCAAGATATGC
>JAKQFQ010000142.1 GCA_029558315.1 Bacillota bacterium | reverse complement strand
AGCATATTTGTCCGTATTGACAATGGATCCTATCTTATGCATTCCGTTTTGGAAAGTTGAAGTCTGATTGGGATTTAATTTGGCAAGCGCAGAATCTTCTCCATTTCGGCATATTTCCACGCTTCCCTTAAACAAAGAAACTTCAAACTCATCATTTTTCGTATCTGAAATCAGATTGAATTCCGTTCCGGTAACCTTAACATCAAGAATATCTGTCTTAACCCGAAACGCTCTATTTTCATCGTGAGCCACATCAAAATATGCCTCTCCCAAAAGATATACCTCACGACTATCCTTTGTAAAAGAAGACGGGTATTTGAATGTGGCTCCCGAGTTTAGCCATAGATTAGTACCATCAGATAGGACGAGATTGACTCTCTGACCAACCGGAACGATGACAGTATTCATTGAAATATCCGGCTTAACTGCGTTTTTCCCGATGAAAAAGGATGATACAAGTAAGATAACGAGACACGCTGCATAGGAAGAATACTTGACAACAGAAGAAAACCTTGTTTTGCGTAAGTTACTCTTCGCCTTTAGTTCAGACAAAGAAATAGCATCGTAAAGTTTCCTTTCAGCCATCAACTGAGACAGATTATCTTCAGACTCTTCAGCCCATTTTTTCACGTTCTCAGTTTCAGCTTCGGAAGTCGAACCGGAGAACAATTTATACAGCATGTCTCGATCCATAAAGAATGAATTAAATAAATTTAACTTTTCGCACTACAAGACTATCTTTTTGGAGCCTTATCAAGCGGCAGATTTGAGAAAACAGGCGTAGCAACAGCTGCTGCATCCTGTCCCTCAGGATAGCCAAACACAGTGAAATCGATGATTCCAAGAGGTGTCTCTTTCGGCCAATCTGTAATAGTAAATCTGACAAAGCGGCAATTTTTAGGAGTAAAATCGTTAAAGATAGTATTTTTTGCAATATTATTCTCAGTCTTATCAAGAACAGTCACATAATTCTTTCCGTCCTGTGATACTTCAAGTTTGTACTTATACACTGGAGGTGTGCTCTGAACGCCGCGCCCTCTCCTTCCTCCGTTAAACAGAACTCTCATTCCGTTTACAGTAAAGTGCTGGACGACATCGAAACGGGTTGCAGGTGAAAGCTCAACAGTAATTGATGGCTGTGAATCGTTGGATTCAGGCATCCAAACAGTACCGCTATAATTATCTACTGCATATGCGGCAGGATATCCGGCTGTCTGAGAAGAAAATGTTGACAATGCATTCATTGCATTCATTTTGTTCACCGTGACAGGTATGGATGCGGGAACGTCCTTCTTTTCCTCAGTACCTGGAGCTGGCTGAGGGAAGTCTGTTACTGTACAGTACATAAGACCATCTGCGTCAAACTCGATCTTATCCATACCGATACGGCGACCTCCGGGAGGATTGGACAGGACGATAGTATAGAATTGATACCATTCGTCTTTGCCAGCCATCTTTACAATGGAGCCGTGGGCAGTTCCGGTGACAAGGCCATCAGTCTTTCTAAGAAGAGGGTTGTTTGATGCATAAGTATAGGGACCTAGAGGAGAGGTTGCTGTGTAATAGCCTTCAGCATAGGTTTTCCACTGGGTCCCGGAAGCGGAATATTCCAGATAATAGATACCGTTTCTCTTGATTATCCAGGGACCTTCAATCCAGGCCACTCCCGGATACTCGTTCATCTCACCATAACGTTCCCATGCGTGCATAGGATTGAATCCGAAAAGATGCACAGGTTTCTCTGCAAATGAAGTAAGATCGTCAGGATCTAATTTTACTCCGTAAATACCGCTGATACCGCGACCAGGCCAAAACAAATATGGAGTGTTATCATCATCGATATATATATTCGTATCGAATCCACCGTTCCATCCATTCTCTATGGGACCGGTGTTCTTGAACAATCCAAGATCTGTGTACGGTCCCAGAGGATCATCAGCGACAAACACGTGATCACTATTTCCGG
>JAKQFQ010000137.1 GCA_029558315.1 Bacillota bacterium | reverse complement strand
GGAGCAAGAGATCTTGGAGAAGCACTGAGACGAATTAACGAAGGTGCTGCCATGATTCGTACCAAAGGAGAGCCTGGTACCGGTAATATTGTTCAGGCGGTAAGGCATATGCGTAAGATGAATTCTGAGATTCGAAGGATTACATCCCTTCGTGAAGACGAACTCTTTGAAGCTGCCAAGCAATTACAGGTTCCCACTGAATTACTTCGATATGTTCATGAAAATGGTAAGCTTCCGGTTGTTAATTTTGCTGCCGGCGGCGTTGCTACTCCAGCAGATGCTGCTCTCATGATGCAATTAGGTGCAGAAGGTGTCTTCGTAGGATCCGGTATTTTCAAGTCCGGCGACCCGATCAGACGTGCATCCGCAATTGTTCAGGCCGTTACCAATTATGAAGATGCTTCCATGATTGCACATTTATCTGCTGATCTGGGCGAAGCAATGGTCGGAATTAACCCGCAGGAAATCAGTCTCATTATGGAAGAGCGAGGACAATAAACATGAAAATCGGTGTACTTGCTCTGCAAGGTGCTTTTATCGAGCATGAGATGATATTAAAGAAACTTGGATGTGAAGTTGCAGAGATCCGTCAGCTTAAGGATCTCACCTCTATTGAAGGGCTTGTGCTTCCCGGTGGAGAAAGCACGGTTCAGGGCCAGCTGCTACTAAAGCTTGGCCTTCTTGAACCGCTTAAAGAAAGAATTACGAAGGGACTTCCGGTACTTGCCACCTGTGCCGGGCTTATCCTGCTTGCCCAACAGATTGAAACACAGAATACGAATTATCTGGGCACATTACCGGTTACAATCCGTCGTAATGCATTTGGCCGTCAGATAAGTAGTTTTCAGGCAAATGCTGCCTATCAGGGGCTGGATACCTTCCCGATGACCTTTATTCGCGCACCCTATATCACGAAAGCCGCTGATGAAGTACAGATTCTTGCTACCGTTAACGACCATATAGTTGCTGTGCAATGGCACAATCAGATTGGTCTGGCTTTCCATCCGGAACTCACTGACGATACGAGAATCCATGAAGAATTTCTGAAGCTATCATTTTAATAGTCCATTCTCATGCATTTTCAATGATAATCTGGCACATCTTCATAGCTTCCAACGCCTGTGTATGGCTCTGTGGTGTTACTCCTGCACAGCAAGTTGCATCTACTGCAATGGGGACTTCAGTAAAATGTGCCTTCAACATTAATGCATTGGAAATGACACAGATGTCAGTACATAATCCGATTAAGGTAATCTTCGTTATCCTCTCAGTCTGATCAACTCTCTTTAGTTCCTCGGCTAATGCAGTACTTCCAAAGGTCGGTTTCTCTATAATCTTACTGTCCGAATTCTTATCAACTGCCTGAAGCACAGCCTCGGTCAACTCCCATCCGGGTGTTCCCTTAATGCAATGTTTGACAGGAAGATTCTTTCCCTCCTGTGTCTTAAGATAATCCTCTTCGTGGGTATCCTTGGTATAGTACACCTTACCTGCAAACCCTTTGATTTTCTCCACTACGTTCGGAACAATAGCTACTGCCTCTTTGGTTCCAAGGGAACCATCTACAAAATCCTTCTGCATATCAACAACCACTAATATTTCCATCATAATCCTCCATTATTTTGGCAATCGCATGCCCATTACTAATAACTCATACAAATTTACTAATAGATCCGGTTCCTTCTCGTATTTACTCTTGAAAATCCCCATACGCTGCCTACATGAATCATCTTATCAAAGAAAGCCAGGGTATTTACCCCCAGCTTCTCTTATTATATTTCAGTACATCAATTAGATCTGTGCCAAAGCCTGCTCAATATCAGCAATGATATCTTCTGCTGCTTCAATACCTACAGACAGACGAATCAGATCCGGTGCTACACCGGCTTCTAAGAGCTGCTCATCTGACATCTGACGATGGGTATGGCTTGCCGGATGTAACAGGCAAGTCTTCGCATCTGCAACATGTGTTACGATGGAAATTAACTTAAGATGATCCATGAACTCGATAGATTTCTGACGTCCGCCCTTAACTGCAAATGCAAGAACACCGCAGGATCCCTTCGGGAGATATTTCTTAGCCAGATCATGGTATTCATCATCTTCCAAATCAGAGTAGTGAATCCATGCAACCTTGTCCTGTTTCTTCAGATACTCTGCAACCTTCTTGGCATTTGAGCAATGTCTTTCTACACGAACTGCAAGACTCTCCAGTCCAAGATTCAGATAGAATGCATTCTGTGGAGACTGGATGGACCCAAAGTCTCTCATCAGCTGTGCTGTTGCCTTCATGATATATCCCATCTTACCAAATTTCTCTGCATAGGTAATTCCATGATAAGACTCATCCGGTGCGGTCAGTCCGGGGAACTTCTCTGCCTGTGCAAGCCAGTCAAAGTTGCCACTATCTACGATGCATCCACCAACGCCGGTTCCATGACCATCCATGTACTTGGTTGTAGAATGGGTAACAATATCTGCGCCCCACTCAAAAGGTCTGCAGTTAATCGGTGTTGCAAAGGTATTGTCAATCACAAGAGGAACTCCATGATTATGAGCAATCTTGGCAAATTTCTCGATATCATAGACATTTACGGTTGGATTCGTAATAGTCTCACCAAATACCACTTTAGTATTCGGCTTAAATAATTTATCGATCTCTTCCTCTGACATATTCTGATCGTAGAAAGTGCACTCGATTCCCATCTTCTTCATTGTTACCCCAAATAAGTTAAAGGTGCCTCCGTAGATGGATGAGGATGCAAGGAAATGGTCCCCTGTCTCGCAGATATTAAAGATTGCATAGAAGTTAGCAGCCTGTCCTGAGGATGTCAGCATTGCGCCTACGCCGCCTTCCATTGCGGAAATTTTCGCAGCAACATAATCATTGGTCGGATTCTGTAATCTGGTATAAAAGTAACCATTTGCTTCCAGGTCAAATAATTTGCCCATATCCTCACTGGTATCATATTTAAATGTTGTACTCTGATAGATTGGGACTTCTCTTGGTTCACCGTTCTTAGGTACCCAGCCTTCGTGGATACACTTTGTCTCTACACTTGTGCTCATACATTTCCTCCTGTAATTGTTCATTCTGTTTTTCTATAATCATCATTATAGCATCATTTTCGTTATCGTAAATATGGTATTTTTTATCATCTGTAATAGGTTTTACCTATATAGGAGTATTACTTCTGTAATATTTTGTATCATATTCAGTAGGCTATTTCTGCAATATTTTATATTGTTTTCAGTAGGTTATTTCTGCAATATTTTGTATATCATATCAGTAAGTTCCTCCGGGCTCTCTGCACATTCATTTTCCACCCACTTCAAATATACGTTACAGATTGCACCCGCATAGTAATATAGCTTGTACTTTGCATCATTTCCGTCACTTGTCATGTAGGTATCCATATAGTCATTTAGGGCATTCGTTATGATATATTGTAATCCGGAGAGAATCAGCACATGCGCAAATTCTCTATATTCTCTAAAGAATTCAAAGCAATGGAGAATATGTGCTCGCTCATGGAATCCGCCAATCTCTGGTTTCTGTTCCACATCCAGCATATAAGCACTGACCATCTCGTACATATAATCCTGCAGGACGCAGGTCTTGGTCCGATAGTACTTATAAAAGGTCATTCGTGAAACATGTGCTTCCTTTACCAGTTCTGTAATCGTAATATCTTCCAGCTGTTTCTTTTTCATCATCATAATCAGACTCTCTGCAATATGCAGGCGAATATGCTGATTTCTTTTCGTTAATCTGATTCCATCCTGTGTTATTCTCATACATCATCCTCACCGTCAATTTATTTACAAAACTGACCTATTTGTAAATTGTAACACGTTGTGGTTTGTTTTACAATTACAAGTAGTATTAAATACTACTTGTGAAAAATGATTGATGGAGGCTTAATATGAAAAAATATGGAATAGTGGTAGATTCCGGATGTGATATGAATAATTATTTTACGGATGAACATGACAGTATCGTCTTTCGACGTGTT
>JAKQFQ010000133.1 GCA_029558315.1 Bacillota bacterium | reverse complement strand
TTATATGCTTCCATTTTATCTTAAAACCTCCTGTTTATAAGGCTTTCACGCCTTTATTATTGTCTCAAATTGCTTTACTACACACTTTTTACACACTTTACACCGCTTCCATCTTCCTCATCTCGTCAAACAAGGTATCATCTGTTACGTGACAATACAAATCCATTGTCAGCTGTAAGGAGCCATGTCCGAGAAGCTTCTGCACGCTCTTAGGCTGCATTCCGTTCTCGATTGCCCTTGTTGCAAAGGTGTGACGGAAACAATGGGGAGAGAACCTCTCAAATTCCGGGTGTTCCTTCTTAATTCGTCTCGTTGTTACATCCATACATTCCTGTACGATGAACTGCTGTGTAGGTCGATTGTTTCTGGTTACGAAAACCAGATTCTTGTATTCGTCCTGTGCTGTTTGTGCGTTCTTAAACAGAATCTCCTGCCTGCGAACTCTTTGTTTTTTCAGAGCTTCCATAGCTCTTGTTGTTAATGGAATGGTTCGCTTGCTGTTATGCGTCTTGGTATCATGCCATTCAAAGACATATTTGCCATCCTTGCGGAAATAGCATAAGGAACGTCTGACGTGTACAACCTTCTGTTCAAAGTCTACATCAGACCACTGAAGCCCCATCAACTCACCAATACGCATTCCTGTGTCGATTGCCACTACATATAAATTGTAGTAGAATGTGTCCTTCGCATAGCTAAAAAAAAGCTCCGTTTCACCTACCGTTAATACTCTACGTTCTTTCTTAACCTCTTTAGAAATCACAGTATTGATCTGCTTAGCAGAATTTTTGATAAGTAAATCAGAGTCTATTGCTTTCTCCAGCATATCGACCAGTATCTTTTTTGAATTCTTACGCTCATTGTCTGTTTCCAGTTCGTTAATCGCCTGCTGCATAATCAGTAAATTCAGGGATGTGAGTTTTCTCCATCCCAGAGCCTTCTGTATTCTGCGATAATGACCTGCGTATGTCTCCTTGGTGGAGGCTCTGCAATTCTTCTTGCAGGTATCCATCCAGATTTCATACCATTCGTCAAGCGTTACGTCCTTCGTAACAACATTGAGTGCCTTTTCATCCTCATACTGTTCGTTTCTAAGCTTCTGTCTTACCTCATTCAGCGTCTTTGCGTAAACTGTCTGTTTCTTACCAAAACGATTCACGAATCTTCCCTGATAAAGACCATCCTTTCTCTGTGATAAGCCTTTACCTAATTCTTTACCATTAAGGGATTTACCCATTTGTGCCTCCTTCCTAAGTGTAGAATAGGAAAGATTCCAAATATCGTCCCTATTTTACCATAAAACCTTAAAATTATCAATCCGTTTCAAAAATTGAATTCTCATTTTGAAACCCTCCGTGTTCTTATGTAAACTGTACCCCTTGTCAAGGACATTTTTAAAACTTGAGTTCCCTATTGTTGGACACCTCAGTTTTGCATAAATCCCTGCTCTTGGACATGTTCAAGAATCAGCAAGCCCCACATATTGGACACATTGATTCTGGTACTC
>JAKQFQ010000127.1 GCA_029558315.1 Bacillota bacterium | reverse complement strand
TAAGGAGGAGATACGAATGAGTAAGAAAAGCTATGCCGGCGGACTTGCAAAAAAGACGCGCAGACTATTACGAAAGGTAATACCCAACAGAAGGATAAAGGATGCATTGTTTCGCTATCTGTTTAAGGATAAGAAATCCTTGCTACAGCTATACAATGCCTTGAACCACAGTCATTATGATAACCCGGAACTGTTGACGATTGTAACTTTTGAAAATGTAATCTACATGACCATTAAAGAAGATCTGTCATTTTTAATTGCCAATACGCTTAATCTCTATGAGCATCAGTCAACAGAAAATCCCAACATGCCGCTTCGTGGGCTGCTTTACCTGGCAGATCGGTATGAAGAATACATTAGACAAAATAATGCCAACATCTATGGAACGAAGCAGGTGATGCTGCCATCGCCAAGATATGTGGTATTGTATAACGGAAGCGGAATGGAAGAAGAGAGAAAAGAACTTCGTCTGTCCGACGCATTTCAAAATAAAGAAGAGACACCGGCATTGGAATGTATTGCAACGGTGATCAATATCAACATGGGACACAATAAGGAACTGTTGCAACAGTGCAGACCTTTGTATGAGTATTCCTATTTTAACGATTTAATCACAAACCAGTCTGATTGTTCGTAATAAATAAGAGTTAGTATACCATACTTGGGACATTTTTCCTTGTGGTATATAAGGACATTATCATAAATGGTTCATAGATTATGAGATATATAAAATTAATGCTTGACAGATCTAAAATTCAATGCTATATTGAAGAAGTATTTTAGATAAGATTTTGATTTCACATATTTTTGTAAACCATTAAATTGATTCTAATGTGTTACAAAAATGTGTGATTTTTTTTTCAGACAAAGTACAAAAAAAATAATAGGAGGTATCTTTCATGAATAAAGGTACAGTAAAGTGGTTTAACGCTCAAAAAGGATTTGGATTTATCACAAATGACAATGGTGGAGATGATGTATTCGTACATTTTTCAGGCATTGCTTCTGAAGGTTACAAGTCTTTAGAGGAGAACCAGACAGTAACTTTCGATATTACTGAAGGTGCTCGTGGTCCTCAGGCAGTTAATGTTTGTTTAGCATAAGTTAAATAACAGAGAAAGAGTTGTGAAATATTCACAGCTCTTTTTTTTTGAAAAAATTGACTCTAACGTAACGTTATAGATTATAATGAATTAAAAGCTGGGAAATGGAGGCATGATATGAGAATTTCGATTAGCGAAATGGCAAGATTGTCAGGAGTGAGCATACAAACGCTACATTATTATGATGAGATCGGACTGCTGAAACCAAGCGAGGTCTCAGCAGAGAATGGGTATCGTTATTATGATGAACTGGGGATGGAACGTATGCAGCAAATCCTGTTCTACAGAGAACTTGATTTTCCACTCAAAGAAATTCAAAAGATCATGAATGCGTCCGGCTATAACAAGCAGGAGGCACTGAAGAAGCAAAGAGAACTCCTGCTGATGAAACAAAAAAGGATAGAGAGACTTTTGTCTCTGCTGGAAGAAAATCTGAAGGGAGACAGGATGATGAGTTTTCAGGAATTTGATAATACGGAGTTGGAAGCTGCGAAGAAGAAATATGCTAAGGAAGTTGAGGAACGCTGGGGGAATACAGAAGCATATAAAGAAAACCAGACAAAGACTTCGCAGTATGGTAAAGAAGAATGGAATGCTACACAGGGCAAGATGGATGCAATGATCGAAAAATTTGCAGGACATGTTGGAGAGGAGCCTGCATCAGCTGAGGTTCAGGCATTGGTGAGAGAGTGGCAACAGCTGATTACAGACAACTGGTATGAGTGCAGCAGAGAAATACTCGCAGGCTTAGGCCAGATGTATATTGCTGATGAACGCTTTTGTACCAATATGGATCGATATAAGGAAGGTACGGCTAAGCTTGTTAGTGAAGCAATCGCGATATATTGTAAATAATCGTTAAGTAAAGTCATCGGTAAAGATTATATTGATAACTCTATGGTAAAATGATTCTATGTCAATGTGTTACAATGTTGTTATTCGCTGTACTGACGAATAAGACTGAAGATATGCAGAAGCACAAGATAATATAAAAACGACGATTAAGAGAGGTAAGAAATGAGCCCAAACTGTGATAATTTCAAAAATCAGGAGGATACTTCAAATACTCATAAGAGAAGAATTCATTATAAAGGAACTCATCCCCGTACATTTCAGGAAAAGTATAAAGAACATCATCCTGAGAAATATGCAGATACAATTGAAAAAGTAATTAGCAAGGGAAGTACTCCGGCAGGGATGCATCTCTCTATTATGGTGAAGGAAATTCTTGATTTTTTACAGATTAAACCTGGTCAACAGGGGCTGGATGCGACGCTTGGATACGGTGGACATACACAGGAAATGCTGAAACATTTGAAGGGACAGGGGCATATCTATGCACTTGATGTGGATCCGGTGGAATCAAAACGTACCAAGGAGCGATTGCGCCAGTTAGGGTACGGAGAAGAGATATTGACAGTGCTGCTAAAGAACTTTGCAAATATTGACCAGGTTGCAGCGGAGTATGGCAGATTTCATTTCGTATTGGCAGATCTAGGTGTTTCCTCCATGCAGATTGATAATCCTTTGAGAGGATTTTCTTATCGTAAGGACGGACCACTTGATCTTCGGCTCAATTGTGAACAGGGGGTCACAGCTGCAGAACGGTTAAGAGAAGTGACGCTGGCAGAACTGGTGGGGATGCTGGTCGAGAATTCAGACGAACCATATGCGAATGAGATTGCACGAGTCATTAAGAATAAAGAAAAGAAAGGCAAGATGATTACAACAACAATGCAACTGCGGGAAGCAATCGCAGAGGCACTTGAATTCCTGCCCGCAGCGGATCGACAGGAGAGCATCAAAAAATCCTGCGCACGCGTATTCCAGGCACTCCGCATTGACGTGAATAGTGAATTTGAAGTATTAGAACAGTTCCTGACAAAGCTGCCGGATATCCTGGCACCGGGAGGACGTGTAGCGATTCTCACATTCCATTCAGGAGAAGACCGTCTTGTGAAGAAAGCATTTCGTCAAATGAAAAAGGACGGTATTTATTCTTCCGTTGCAGAAGAAGTGATTCGACCATCGATAGAAGAGTGCAATCGTAATTCACGGGCAAGATCAACAAAGATGCGTTGGGCAATTCGGCAATAACGCAGCTTCTTTAGACGATGGCTTGAGATGCCTTTAGAGAGTTCTGCGGGAATTATATTGAAATTAAAGCAAGATATGATAAAATCAATTTGGAAACATTGTTTTAGTGTATGGAGAAATTCTGAAAGAGGGAAAGAACGATGTTTGAAGCGTTTATTGCAAAAGAGAAAGCTTTTAGAGGAAAAATGGGAATTATACTATTATGCATTTTTGTTGTAATGGTATTAGCAATTATAGGACTAATGATTTCTGAGGGAGAGGAAATTATGGGTGCTATTGTCCTTGGCTTAATTGGATTGGTTCCATTGATTTTGGGAATAGTATTTATAACAGGGGGAATCAAAAAAAGCCCGATTGCTTCATTGATAGAATATTGTGATAATTCGGCAAATCCGGCACAAAAAAGAGCAGAATTGGAACAATTCTATATATCTACCCCAATGGTGGAAGGGATTCGAGTATCCGATCAATATATCATAATAGAGAGAAATAAAAGACTGACTATGTTCTTGCGAACATCGACGGTTCTTTGGATATATCAGCATGTAACAAGGCATTATTCCGGCATTATCCCGGTGGGTAAGTCATATAGTATCATGTTCGGATTAACAGATGGAAAGAGATATCCCTGTTCTACCGTAGGAAAGAAAGCAACGCTGGCAATGATAGAACATATTAGGATTGTGGTCCCTTATCTGATTTATGGGTATTCCAAAGAAATAGAGTCAGATTTTTTGTATAATCAGCAGAATTTGGTTAATGCTGTTATTGCAAGGAGAAATGAGACACTGCGTTATATGCAGCAATAAAGATAATGCATGTTGGATTGAATGAGAGAATAGAGTGTGCATAATTACAGAAGTTGATGAGTATACTGAAAATGTATGGAATAAATACTCTAGGACATTTAAGTATAGGAGGCTTACATGAAAGGTTATGCAATGCTTGGGATTGAAAAAACAGGATGGATTGAAAAAAACAGACCAAAATGTGGTGGGATGGACGCAATTGTCCGTCCCATTGCTGTATCACCATGCTCATCAGATATTCATACAGTGTATGCGGGTGCGTTGGGAGAACGCCACAACTTGATTCTTGGACATGAGGCGATCGGCGAGGTTGTGGAGACAGGAAATCTGGTGAGAGATTTTTCAGTAGGGGATCGTGTTATTGTTCCGGCCATCACGCCGGATTGGAATAGTGCTGAAGCACAGGATGGGTATTCGATGCATTCTAAAGGTATGTTGTCAGGCTGGAAATTTTCCAATCATAAAGATGGCGTTTTTGCGGAATTTTTTCATGTAAATGATGCAGATGGCAATCTGGCACATTTACCGGTGGGAATTGATTCAGCTAGCGCAGTGATGTTGGCGGATATGGTTCCGACAGGATTTCATGGGGTGGAATTAGCCCAGGTTAAATTTGGTGATAATGTCTGTGTTATTGGAATAGGTCCGGTTGGCTTAATGGCTGTTGTTGGAGCAAAGCTTCGTGGAGCGGCAGACATTTTTGCAGTCGGAAGCCGTCCGGAATGTGTGAGAGTTGCCAAAGAATTAGGGGCTACACAAATAATCAATTATAAGGACGGGGATATTGCAAAACAGATTCTGGAACTGACCAATGGCAAAGGCGTAGATAAAGTTATTATTGCAGGTGGCGATAATGATACATTTGCACAGGCAGTTACAATGCTCAAACCAGGTGGCATCATTGGAAATGTAAATTATCTTGGAGAAGGAACAACCATCAGGATCCCCAGAAGTGAGTGGGGATGTGGAATGGGACATAAGACGATTGCAGGCGGGCTGATGCCGGGTGGAAGAAGACGAATGGAACGGTTAGCATCTATGATTGTGGCCGGCAGGATTGACCCGGGGATTCTGCTTACACATAGATTCCAAGGCATGGAGTATATCGAGGAAGCACTCGAATTGATGAGGGAAAAACCAAGCGAGCTGATAAAACCGGTTGTTATATTCTAGAATTTGAAGGAAGCTGAATCTGTTCCAGCAAAAGGGGCATGTCAGTCAAATGAATGAAATGGCAGCTGTTTTTTGCACGAAGAAGTCTGCTGTTAGTAATAAAGGAAGATAATCCTGAATAATCTCCTGCCATACATTTTCAATCTTTGAAGCTGTCTCTTCTGTTGTATGACCAAAATCACGAATCTCTGCAATCTCTTTTTCACTGCTATGTGTAATCAGTACAAGTTCCACATCCGGAAAGCCATTCTTAGAACGCAGGGAGTGAATTGCATCATCCTGATGGGCAAGCTGATACTCATTAAGAACCGTTGCATATAAGTCCGGATTGACTAATTGCTTGAGAATGTCATCCTGACATTCCTTTGAATAATCCGGATAGTAATAGAATGGAGGAGCAGACTTCATAAGCTTCTGAATGAGCCACCCCATGTGGAATCGGAGCAGTCGCTGCTGAGTACGAACATTACTGCCTTTATCCACACCACTTAGTTTGTACTCTGCCGGAGTGAGCCTTGCCTTAAAGCAATCATCATTGGCTGAGAGCGGATCAAGAAGAATGAGCTTGCCCACCATGGAAGGATAGGCGCGTGTAAACTGCACCGCATATAATCCACCCTGGGAATGACCAATCAGAATCAGCTGTTCTCTGTGTGGCAACAAATCCAGTAATTGTTTCAACTCCAGAGCAATGTTTTGAGGAGTACGTGAAAGCGTTGATGCACAGCTTCCACCAATTCCGGCTCGCTCATAGAGCAGAACTGTGTGCTCTTTGGCTATTTCATTGGCAACATGCCACCATTCACCCATGGTAGCAGAAAGCCCCATTTCAATCACAACTTCGATTTCATCATTTCCAAGAATTGTATAGGCAAGCGTTGTATGTGCAATTGTCATTTGAAGTCTGTTCATTTGGTTTCCTCCGCTGTTCGTAAAGATATAATCAGATCTAACTCTGATTCCAGGGTGCGTTTCATATGTGCAAATACCAAGGTGCTTTTGTGTGGCATGAAACCATCAAAATACGCTTGCTTTTCTTCATAATCCATCTGCAATTGATGGAGCATTTCTTCCAGTTTAAGCTGACGTTTTCCAAGCGCATCATCGGCTTTTGCTGTATCGATATCCTCTATAAAATTAAGTGCACTATAAAGCTGCACAGGGTAAGTAAGCTCTGTTCTCTCAAGGTTTTTGGCTATAGAAGATTGATAGTAAGCACTTCCGGCTGCAGTAATGGCATAGGTGGATTTTCCACGTTTGCCCGTTAATTCATACGAAAGTACTTCAATCAGTTCTTTGGACAACAAATGTTTAAGGGCATAGTAGATAGAGCCGACACGCACATTGGCCCAACTGGATGCATGCGTCTTCTGCAGCATAATCTGAAGATCATATCCACTCATGGGATGCTTAAAAAGCGCACCTAAAATCAATAGTTCTGTCATTAAACATTCTCCTTTCACAATACTCTATGTTGAGTATTGTAACACCATAGACTAAACTGTCAAGTAAATATTTGCAAATAAGAATATTGGGAGGTGCATATCTTTATGATTGGGCTCATTGTAATTGAAAAGAGAATCATCTTGGGCAGAGACACAAAAGCAGATCGATTCGTTTCAGAAAGTCTCTGTCTGCGTAAATCATATAAAACGTGAATTTGATTATTTTGCCTGATATAAAAATGACTCAGAAGCGAATAGTTACCAATAGGTTAACAGTCTTTTTGTGAATTGTGACATAGGGATTCCTATAGCGAACAGAGAGGAAAAACGGTACAATAAAATAGTATTTTTCTTAGTCGTAAAGACAAGAAGGAGGAAAAATGATGCATCTCGATAATTAAACGGTTTTTGCTAAAAAAATGGCAGATATCGTTGCGTATATGACAAAAAAAGAATATAATTATTAAATCATTGGGGTAAGGTATGCCTAGTTGGAACGGAGGAAAAGCATGCTGAAGAGCAGGCACAAAAATATTGGGGTATTTTTAAATAAAATTGATGATTATTTCCAAAAGAAAACTTATCGTGTCCTTTGGGAAAAAGCAAAGCAATACGGCTATAATCTGGTCGTGTTTAATTCATATGTGAATCAGAACAGTGATAAACCATATGACATACTAGAAGAAAAAATTATGGATTTTGCACCGGTAGATAATCTGGATGGAATTTTAGCAGTTCCGGATTCATACGGAGATCATATGCTTCAGGCACATTTAACTAAAGTACTGAAGGAACGGTGTAAATGTCCGATTGTTTATATTCGGAGTTTTTCGGATGAATATTGCAGTATTGGTACTGACGAGAATAATGCAATCCGTGGAATGGTGCGTCACTTTATTTATGATCATCATTTTACCAGGATTGGTTATATGGGTGGAACAAGAGGCTATTATGATGCTGAAATGAGATACAACTGCTACGTGGAGGAAATGAAGAAAGCGCAGCTTCCTATTCAGGAGAATTCAGTGTTCCATGGAGATTTTTGGTATACTCACGGAAAAGCAGCAGCAGAGCGGTTTGTTTCTAATCCGGATTGTATTCCGGAGGCAATCGTATGTGCAAATGATTATATGGCAATCTCACTTTGCAATGCATTAAAAGAACGCGGCTACAGGGTACCAGAGGATATCTGCGTAAGCGGCTTTGATAATACAAAGGTTGCAAGAGAGTATGAGCCGGCTATTTCTACAGTTGCAATTGATTTTGCGAAAATGGCAGAGACAGCAATGGATGCCATACATAATATGATAGAGGGGATACCACAGGATAAACGTATTTACATAGAACCCAAACTCAAATTCAGAGCAAGTTGTAGATGCTGTGACGAAGGTGATAAGAACAGTCTGGAAAGAGATACCAATCAGTTGGAACGTTCTGCGAAGCTGATTGATAAGCAGATTCAATACAATTATTTCTCTGTTGATATGGACAGCAGCAATAGCATGGAGGATATGCATGCAATTTTAGTCAAAGATCTTGATTGGATAGAAGGGTATCATGATTTCTATTTATGTCTCTTTGGACATGAGGATGAACAGAATGAAATCGCATTTACGGACTATCCTTTAGAAGAGAGTACATTGAGATTTGCCTTTAATGATAAGCAGGATTGTGGAATTCAAAATACCAGATTCCCAAGCAGAGATATTCTCCCTGAGATTATAAGAACAGACGAATTAAAGCTGTATTATATTACAATGCTGCATAATAGTGAAAAGTTTTTTGGCTATACGGTTGTGAGCTTTGATGAAGGAAAGTATTTTGACATATTCTTTCACAGCTGGAATGTAACATTGAGTATTACGATTGATGAGATTTATTCAAAGATTCGTATTCGTAATCTGATGAAACAGATTGAGGAGCAGAGTATAATTGATCCATTGACAGGTTTGTATAATCGTCGCGGATTTGAGATTATGGTAGATAAAAAGTGGCAGGAAACGTTACGGGTTAATGGTTCTGCGGTGTTTATTGGAATTGACCTTGATCAATTAAAATATGTTAATGATAACTTTGGCCACTCGGAAGGCGACTATTCAATCTGTGTGATTGCTGATGCGATGAATAAGGCTGCACAAGAGACCGGAGCAGTTACCGGACGAATGGGTGGAGATGAATTTGCGGCGGTAATTTTTAATGGGACCAAGGCTGATGAATCTGTATTTGAGAAGACATTTTACGATAGTATTCTGAAAGCCAATCAGGCATCTCATAAGAACTATCCGATTGACGCATCATTAGGATACTTTATTACACCAATCACAGAAGAAATACGCTATAAAGATTGTATCAGCAGGAGCGACGAAGATTTATATAAGAAGAAGCGTCAGAGAAAAGCCCTGAATGTACAGATGCAGTAACAGTTAGTATAATTTAATAAAAGATATAAATATAGAGTCACGACAGCTTTCAGCAGGTCGTGACTTTTTGATGTTTAAATGTACGATTTATTGGACTGACAATGAGGTAAGATAAGTGTATCAAAAGAGATCACACTTACATGGGAGGATATGCAATGAGACAGACCAAAAGAATTAGTGGAAGAAATAATAGAAAGACTGGAATTACAATATATTTACTGGGAGTAGTATTAGCAATTATGCTATTTGCGTTGGCGGGCAGAAATGTGTCCGGTAACAGCAGCATTTTCGCTGATGAAAGAGAATACTATCATGAGCTTGAGAATACTTACAGGGAGGTGATTCGCCAGGAACTAGCGGAACTTGGATACAGTAACAGCGGAATTACGATGTCTTCTATGATTGAACTGGATGGAAGCAGAAGCTATCACATTATTCTGCATCATGACAGAATCAGTCGTCTTAACATAGAAGAACAGGAAGAACTGATGGCCGGCCTTAATAATATTCAATTTCCTGAACAGAGCTGCATGGTGGAATTTGAAGTTCTGCAATAAGGGGATTCCTCAAAAGATACTAATGACAGAAATGATACTTTTAGGGTATAATGATAAGGAATTATTCTATGAGAAAGAAGTGTGATTATGAATCAATTGCCAAAACCATTTGAGAAGTACCGCCATTTTAAGGGCAATATGTATCAGATTCTTGCGATAGCCAAAGACTCAGTGAACGGAGAGGATATGGTTGTATATCAGGGACTATATGAACCATATCAAATCTATGTGAGATCTGCAAAGATGTTCCTTGGCAAAGTGGACAAGGTGAAATATCCTGAGTGTAATCAGGAAAAAAGATTTCAGCGGATAGAAGAAACGGTGCAAGAAACAGTGCAAGAGCCGGCACAAGTACTTGGAGAAGTTACTGTAGTGCAGGATAATGCCCCTTTGGCTGAGGAACAAGATGCTAAGGCGTCAAATCAGAAGGCTGGGGAGATTAATCCGGCACTGGCCCGTTTTCTTGATGCGGTTGGGGAAGAAGAAAAGCTGGATGTATTGTTTGAGATCAAGAATCAACTGACACCGCAGATACTGATTCCGATGGAGCTATCCTTAGGAATGGAACCACAGGATACTACCATTGAAGAACGGTATCGAGGGATTAAAACATTACTGCTGACGAAACAAAAATACGAACGGCATCGTCTGTAACAAGGAGTTGTCGGAAAGGAACTGCTATGGCATATCATTTGGAGAACCGACTGGTAATTGGGGTGTCATCTAGAGCCCTGTTTGATCTTTCCAGGGAAAATGAAATCTTTGAAAAAGAAGGCGTAGATGCCTATAGTCAGTATCAGATAGAACATGAAAGCGAAGTGTTAAAGCCCGGTTCCGGATTTTGTCTGATTAAGTCTTTACTTGCAATTAACAAGCTTCCAAGTCAGGAAGGAAGAGTGGAAGTAATCATAATGTCACGAAATAGTGCGGATACATCCTTGCGGGTATTCAAATCAATTGAATATTATGGGCTGGATATTACCAGGGCGGCTTTGGCTAGCGGAGGTCCTTTGGCACCTTATCTGAATGCGTTCAAGACGGATCTATTCTTGTCTGCTTATGAAGATGATGTAATGAGTGCAATACAATCCAACATTGCAGCAGGTATTATATGCAGTGATGGGATTCATACTTATGACATAGAGAATCGCAGGGGACAGATTCGTATTGCTTTTGATGGAGATGCAGTCTTATTCTCGGATGAATCTGAAAGAGTCTATCAAAAGGAAGGCCTTGAAGCATTTGAGCAGAATGAAAGAAACAATGCCATGGACCCGATGAAGGCAGGACCATTTGCAAAATTATTAAAAACAATTTCTGATTTACAACGTGAATTTCCACCCGAAGAAGTGCCGATCAGAACTGCTTTGGTTACATCAAGAAGTGCGCCGGCTCACGAACGGGTTATTCGAACGCTCCGTGCGTGGAATGTGAGGATTGACGAAGCATTTTTCCTTGGGGGAGTGGAGAAGAAGGAAGTTCTGGAGGCGTTTGGAGCACAGATTTTCTTTGATGATCAGGCTGTACATACAACCCCGGCCAGTGAAGTAGTGCCGGCAGCGAGAGTGCCAAGTATGATAACGAAATAAAAGCTGGAGAAGATAGATGAATGATGTAGCAACAATAGTGAGACCGCTATTGGAATGGTATGATACCAACAAAAGAAACCTTGCGTGGAGAGAGAACCCGACTCCTTATCACGTCTGGATTTCGGAGATTATGTTACAACAGACCAGAGTGGAAGCTGTGAAGGGTTACTATGAGCGGTTCTTAGCACAATTACCTGACATCGAACACCTTGCATATGTGGAGGAGGAACGATTATTAAAGCTCTGGGAGGGGCTTGGCTATTATAATCGGGCAAGAAATTTGAAAAAGGCAGCAATTCTGATTGTGAAGGAATACAAAGGAAATATGCCTGCTTCATATGAACAGTTAATAAAGCTTCCTGGAATTGGTACTTATACGGCAGGTGCAATTGCATCCATCGCGTTTGGAATCAGCGTGCCGGCGGTGGATGGCAATGTGTTACGAGTAATAACGAGGGTGACTGCGAATGAAGCTGATATCACTCTCGAGCAGACGAAGAGGAACATGACAGCAGAGCTTACGAAGATAATGCCTAAGACACGGGCGGGAGCATTTAATCAGGCATTGATGGATCTGGGGGCTATGGTCTGTATACCAAATGGTGAACCGAAGTGTACGATATGTCCACTGGCATCACAATGTAAGGCTTATCTGGAGAACAAAACGGACAAAATACCGTATAAAACACCTAAAAAGGCAAGAACAATTGAAGAGAAGACACTGATTGTAATAAATCGTGAGGGCAGAGTGCTTTTGCATAAAAGACCTGAAAAGGGGCTCCTGGCGGGAATGTATGAGATTCCATCTATTTTAGGCTTTCAAACTAAGGAAAATGTGTTATCCTATGTAAAGGAATTAGGCTTGAAACCTATTTTTATTGAAGCACTGCCGGATAGTAAACATATCTTTACACATAAGGAATGGAGAATGAAGGCATACTTTGTTAAGGCAGACGATCTTGCAACGAATACGAATATAACAGATACAAAGATGCAATATGTTTTTGTTACTCCGGAAATGACGGAAGATGCATACCCTATTCCGTCAGCTTTTTCTGCCTATGAACAATTCTTAAAACTCCCAGTGAATGAATTTTCAAAAAATCAATCATTATAATTATATAAGTTGAGAGTATCATGAATTGCCACCAATATAAATCAGTGTAAACGAGAGGAGACTTAGAATGAAAATCACAGAAATTTTTCAAAAGAATCAACAGACACTTTCTTTTGAGGTTTTCCCACCAAAGAATAGCGATGCTTTTGAAAAAGTAGAGAAAGCAACAGGAGAGATTGCTAAATTGCAACCGGACTTTATGAGTGTGACATATGGTGCAGGTGGCGGAACCAGTAAATATACTACCGCAATTGCTTCTAATATTGATAAAAGTGGTGTAACTGCATTGGCGCATTTAACTTGTGTAAGTTCAACCAAAGAGAAAATCGACACACAAATTGCAACTTTAAGAGAAAATGGAATAGAAAATATTCTGGCACTGCGCGGTGATCTGCCACAAGGTGTGAGTGATACTTCTGAGTGGGAATTTCGTCATGCGAATGAATTGGTGGAAGAAATTAAGAAACAAGGCGACTTTTGCGTTGGTGGTGCATGTTATCCGGAAGTTCATCCGGAATCAGCGAATAGCAGGGAAGATATTCTGAATCTGAAACGTAAAGTGGATGCCGGCTGTGAATTTTTAACTACGCAGATGTTTTTTGATAACAACATTTTCTATAATTATATGTATAAAATCAGGGAAGCCGGTATTGCTGTGCCTATTGTTGCCGGAATTATGCCGGTTACCAATGCAAAACAAATGGAGAAGATTATTCAGCTCTCACAGGCATTTATCCCCAGACGATATGTTTCCTTATTGGATCGTTATTCGAACCGACCTGAGGCATTAAAGCAAGCTGCTATTGCTTATGCAACAGATCAGATTATTGATTTACTGTCCAATGGAATCGAACATATTCATATCTATACAATGAATAAACCGGATGTGGCTGCAAAGATTCAGAATAATCTTTCTGAGATAATTCCATCTTGTAAAAAGTGAGGTAATTCATGAGCCATCCAGTTATACTTTATGAACCGGAAAAGTCTATGTTGGAATTTACACCTAAGGAAGTCGGAAGATATTTGGGCTATGGTAATAATGCTATTCCAGACAATGAACTTCAATTAATTAATAGGGGAATTGAACAGGTTAGAGAAATAATGACCGGAAAAGCCTGTTATTCAAAATTTCCGGTCTCCTTTCTGAGTGGGGATAAAATACAATTGCCATATGGTATTGTGAAAAGCAAGCACTTAACCCGCAATTTGATTGGCTGTTCCGAAATATATATTTTTGCAGCAACAATCGGTACAGAATTTGATCGGTTATTGCAAAGAACAAGAGTCAGGTCGTTAGCGGAAGCTGTTACAATTCAAGCATGTGGAGCGGCGGCTGTGGAGGGTGTCTGCAATTCGCTAAATGAGACCTTGCGTTTGGAAATGCAAAAAGAGGGCAGAGCATTACGACCTAGATATAGTCCGGGATTTGGAGATTATACACTCGATAACCAAAAGGGAATATTTGCATTGATTGAACCAGCCAGAACCATAGGATTAACCTTGATGGATTCGCTTACGATGGCTCCGGAAAAATCGGTTACGGCAATCATTGGAATAGAGGAATAACAGAGTATTAGGGAGGTACTGTATGAATATTATTGATAGAGCATATAATGATTTTACGTTTTTTGACGGAGGATGCGGAACCATTCTCCAGGCAGCGGGATTGCAACCGGGAGAACTTCCGGAGACCTGGAATATCAATCATGCACAGGTTATCAGAAAACTGCATCATGACTATCTTTTGGCGGGTGTTAATATATTAAAGACCAATACATTTGGCGCCAACTCCCTGAAGTTTCAAGATAAAAGTGGTGATTATACACTGGAAAATATCATAGAAAAGGCGATAGAAAATGCCAGAACTGCAATCCTTTCGGCACAAGCAGGAGAGGATCTTGAGGGGAAACTGCTTCGCTCAAACCAGGTGGAGTTAGTAGCCAATACGCACTTTGTTGCGTTGGATATTGGACCATTAGGCAAGCTTTTGAAGCCGCTTGGAGATCTTGATTTTGAGGATGCAGTTGAAATCTTTGCCGATACAGTAAGAGCCGGTGTAAAGGCAGGTGCAGACCTTATTCTGATCGAAACCATGAATGATATCTATGAAGCCAAAGCAGCAATTCTGGCTGCTAAGGAAAATGCGCCCGGGATACCGGTGTTTTTGACAACTGCGTATGATGCAAGCTCAAAGCTGCTTACTGGTGCTGATCCCAAGACCGTTGTTGCGGTAGCAGAGGGATTGGGAGTTGATGCGTTGGGAGTGAATTGCAGTCTTGGCCCGGAAGAAATGTTTGGAATTGTCGATCAGTTAGCCAAATATGCATCAGTACCGTTAATCGTCAATCCCAATGCCGGTCTTCCAAGAACAGAAAAAGGAACAACGATATTTGATGTAACGCCAGATATTTTTGCTAAGGCAATGATGACGATTGCGTCAAAGGGTGGGAGAATCCTGGGAGGTTGTTGCGGAACCACGCCGGCACATATTGGTGCGATGATTCAAGCTGTAAAGCAACTTAAGCCAACTCCTATTGTGAAGAAAGAACACACATTGATATCTTCCTATACGCATACAGTCGAGTTGGGGCTCAAACCAATCCTGATTGGCGAACGTATTAATCCTACCGGTAAATCCAAATTCAAACAGGCACTTCGCGACCACAATATGGATTATATCTTACAGGAAGGATTGACACAGCAGGAGAAGGGAGCGGATGTACTGGATGTTAATGTAGGACTTCCGGAGATTGATGAAGTGGCAATGATGGAGGATGTTGTGACACAACTTCAGGCAGTAACGGATCTTCCATTACAGATAGATACAACAAACGAAGCAGCGATGGAACATGCACTGAGACGATATAATGGTAAAGCCATGGTCAATTCAGTCAATGGCAAAGAGGAAGTTATGAGAGTCGTATTTCCTCTTGTAAAGAAGTACGGCGGTCTTGTAGTGGCATTGACCATTGATGAGAATGGTATTCCGGCAACAGCAGAGGGAAGAATGGCAATTGTTGAGAAAATATATTCTCGTGCTGCAGAGTATGGAATAGATAAAAAGAATATCATCATAGATCCGCTTGCTATGAGTATCAGTGCAGAACCGAATTCTGCAAAGACAACGTTAACAACCTTGCGCCTGATTAAGGAGCGTTACGCGGGCAGAACCAGTCTTGGAGTATCGAATATCTCCTTTGGTTTACCCGGAAGAGATTACATCAATTCTTCGTTCTTTGTTATGGCAATGCAAAACGGTCTGGATGCTGCAATCATGAATCCCAACTCTACGGAAATGATGAAGGCTTATTACACCTATTGCGCACTTACCACAAAGGATGAGAATTGTGGTGCGTATATCGAATATGCAACAGCGCTTGCAGCGGCAAGGCCGGTGACTGCTAATGCTACAGCGACTAAGACTACAGCTTCTGTAATGGGGACTAAAACAGATCTTTTGAAAGATATTTCTGATGAATCAAAACGTCCGCTTGTGGAGGCAATCACAAAAGGACTTAAAGAGCGGGCAGCGCTCCTTACCGGAGAACTGATAGAGCAGATGGAGGCACTTGAAATCATAGATGGTGCTCTGATTCCGGCTCTGGATATTGTTGGTAAAGGATTTGAGGAGAAGAGATTTTTCTTGCCACAGTTACTCATGAGTGCTGATGCTGCCAAGGGTGCTTTTGATGTGATTCGTGACAGGATGCTTGCAAAAGGAGAGACACAGACGAAGAAAGGCAAGTTAATCCTGGCAACGGTTAAGGGAGATATTCATGATATCGGGAAAAATATTGTGAAAGTTCTTCTTGAGAATTATGGATACGAAGTGCTGGATTTGGGAAAAGATGTTGAACCAGAGAAGATTATTGAGACTGCAATCAAAGAACAGATTGCGTTGGTTGGCTTGAGTGCTTTGATGACAACAACAGTTCCGGCAATGGAAGAAACAATAAAGTTACTTCGAGAAAAAGTACCGGGATGTAAAGTTGTTGTAGGCGGTGCAGTACTGACACAGGAATACGCAGATATGATTGGGGCAGATAAATATGCGAAAGATGCAATGGAAACTGTCAGGTACGCAGAAACTATCTTTGAAGCTGCACATAAATAGACAGAATTAAATCAGAAATTGCAGGCAGGAGGGGAGGCAGCGGACAGAAATGTCGGTTGCCTTTGTTTTAACTTCTCCGTCTGTATGAACCCATAAAGGACGGTCATATACAATATGAATCTGTTGGGCCTTATCAATACCAATTCCTTTGTAGCGGACGTGGTTACCCTTATAGGCAGAAGGAAGAACGGCTAAAACCTTGGGCTTTGTTATATGATCGGTGTAGCAAATATCCAGAATACCGTCATCATCAACCGCTTGCGGACAAAACATTAAGCCACCGCCCTGATATTTATGATTGAGAACGGATACAAAGAGACAGTTATCAAAAATCTGTTGCGGACGTTCATCAAGTGTAATAGAACAACGAGTCTTTGGCGCAAAGAACAGTTGCTTGAGACTGATGCCGCCATAGGTCAGAGCACCAAGACCGATACGATTAAAGAAATTCTTTATTTTGGAACGCATGGCCTCCTCACAGATGGAGGCATCAAAACCAATACCGGCACTGACAACAAAATATCTTTTGGTACCGCTAAGGGAATCAGAAGTAAGATAAGTCAATTCACCAAGATCCATACGTCGAACCTGGCTGGAGTGAAGCAGGTGAAGAAAACTGCCGGCAAGGTCATCACTATAATCAAGTGCTCTGGCAAGATCGTTAGAGGAACCGGTGGGAAGGTAGCCAAGAATGACGCGATCGAAGTTTTGGATTCCATCATGACCAATTCCCTGTAGTACCTCATTAATCGTTCCATCACCACCGAGGACATAAAGGCGAAGTTCACCAGTCGGATGGCTCTTAATGATTGTCTTGATAATCATTGTTGCATTAAGGTCGGACTGAGTGAGATAGGACTGATATTCTATCTGTTCCTTTTGCAATATCGATTCAAGGTCGCCCCAGATGGCTCTGCCTTTACCGGAACGAGAGGCCGGATTTATGATGAAATGATACATGAGTTTCTCCGATTGTATAGATTTCCTGTTAAAATGTATTGTATCAATTGCCAAAAATAAACCTAGATTATTCACAGCGATGCCGTGAAAGTAGCTGAAAGCCACGTAGTTGCTGTGTTTTTACTGAATATTGCTTTTCACTTATTAAGTGAATAAAAAAAGAGCATCCAAATGTGGTA
>JAKQFQ010000109.1 GCA_029558315.1 Bacillota bacterium | reverse complement strand
ACGGAACTTTTTCTAACCATACCGTCTTCCAGATTCCAGTTGTCTGTACATACCAGCATCCATAGTTGTCATCAAGCCATCTCTGTTTTCCTCTGGGCTGACTCTTATCACGGCTATCCTCAATTCTCACAGTCAGATAATTTTCATTATCGTCAAGAGCATCCGTGATATCATAGCTTGCCCTGGAATATGCTCCCGTGTGGCTTCCTGTCATAACCCCATTGACATAAATTTCGGAATAATAGTCGCATCCCTCCATATGCAGGATCAGGCGCTCGTTCGAAAGATCTTTCCTGCTGACAGGCAGTTTTCTATGGTACCATACAACATTCACATCTTTTTCTATCCCGATGCCACTTAACTTCGTCTCGTACGTGAAAGGAACAACGATTTTTTTGCTCTGCGGAAAATGCACATTCCACTTTTCTGCTTTCCCCACGTCTCTTCTATCAAATGCGAAATCCCATTCTCCATTTAGATTTGTCCATTCAGGTCTTACAAGCTGCGGACGCGGATAATTCTCAATATGCATGTTTCTCATTCTCCTTGCATAGGTTATAGTAAAACGTATTACAAGCTCATTCCTTTAGACCCTGAGTAGAGATTCCTTCTACGACCTGACGTTCAAAAATGATAAACATAATGATCATCGGAAGCGATGAAATCATATTCGCTGTCATCGGTACGACGAAATCAGGCGATTCCGTATTAAGTAGCGTCGGTATACCTATAGGCATTGTATAGAGCTTATCACTGAAGATGCAAAGCAGCGGCCACAGATAATTGTTCCAGCTGTTTACAAATGAGAACAAGCAGACTGTTGCGATAATCGGCTTAGAGAGCGGAAGCATGATTCTCCAGAAAATTGTAAACTCAGATCCTCCATCAATACGTACCGCCTCTATAATCGAATCCGGAACAGACTTAAAAAAATCCACAGTAACGATTAGCATCATTGCATTTGCAATTGTCGGAAAGATCAGGCCAGCATAAGAATCCGTAAGTCCAA
>JAKQFQ010000087.1 GCA_029558315.1 Bacillota bacterium | reverse complement strand
GCTGAAGGAAAGGAAGATCTCTCTCGATAAACACATCAATTCCAGGGTTCTGCAGACCAATGGCATTAAGCATTCCACCATATACCTCTGCAATACGCGGTGTCTCATTGCCGGGCCACGGCACACTGGATACACCTTTCGTTACAACGGCGCCAAGTTTATTCAAATCAACCAACTGGCTATATTCCATACCAGAACCAAAGGTTCCGGATGCTGTCATTACGGGATTTTTGAGGGTCACCCCTGCGATAGTAACTTCTGTCTTCATTAGATTTCTACCTCCTTTGCGTCAAATACCGGGCCTTCCACACAGATTCTGGTCTTATTGACATGGGTATGGAAATCTTTCTTCACGGTCTTGCAGACACAACCAAGGCAAGCACCAACACCACAAGCCATACGTTCTTCCAAGCTAATGTAAGCCTCCATCTGATGCTCAGCAGCATACTGCTTGACAGCACGAAGCATCGGCATTGGTCCACAGGCAATGATGACATCTCCTTGAATATTTTTCTCCTTCATGGCATCAAGGACCGTACCCTTCGTTCCAACACTGCCATCCATGGTTGCAATACTCACATTAGCGTATGCGTCAAATTCCTCTTTTAAAAACAGATCCTGATTCGCATAACCAAGGACAATCTCCGGAGTCTTATCAGAAATGTTGTCCTTAACGATTGTTTTCGAAGCAAGAAGCATCGGCGGGATTCCAATTCCACCTCCCATAACAATCACTTTCTTATCCTTTAGCCAATCCGGGTCATAGCCATTGCCCAAGGTTCCAAGTACCGAGATCTTCGTTCCTTTTTGGTAGGCAGCCAGTTCCTTGGTTCCTTCGCCAATGGTCCGAAATACCATCCGAAGGAGTCCCTTTTCTCTGTCTACGTCACAGATACTAATTGGACGTCCCAGCAGCTTCGATGGATTCTTGAGATACACCATCAAAAATTGTCCCGGCTTCGCTTCCCTGGCAAGAGTTGTCTCAATCCACAAGGAATACACGCCTTGTGAAATCTCTTCCATACTTTGAATCATTGCTTCTTCATTCTTCTTCAACTTAATGTCCTCCATCTTGCTTTACTATATTGTTATTGTTATTTTCATTTTAATCTATCGTAATACTCCGACTTTATCATCACAGCATTGTATTCACACACATATGTGACATCATACCACAAATATGTAAGTCCGTTACTCCTAATAGTATATCCGGATATTTTCTAAAAACTCTGTATGAATTTCCATATTCAGATCGTCTGGCTTCGCTGTATGTACCCTGACTGCATAATGGTTCTGGTCTAATTCTTACTGGTTCTATTTACACGTTATCGATAATATTATAGCAGAAAACTAGCTTTATTTACGATTACCATTATGACAGAATATCTTTATACAAGATATCAAATGATTGTTAATTTTATCATTTTTTGTTATGATTTAACTAATGGTGTAAAGCAATTTCATTGTACCACATTAAGACACAGGAGGACACAACATGCCAGATTTAGCACAGGTAATACTTATTTTAGTTATTGCGTTATTTGCACTGTTCATTCTATTTTCAGGTTATAAGAAAGCTCCGCCCGATACTGCTTTTATCATTTCCGGTCTTCGTAAAAAGATTATTATTGGTAAAGCAAGTATCAAGATTCCTTTCTTCGAGCGATTGGATAAATTAAGCCTGAAGCTGATTGCAATTGATGTAAAAACATCTACAGCAGTTCCGACTGCAGATTATATCAACATTCAGGTAGATGCAGCCGTTAACATTAAGATCAGCAGCCAGAAGGATAAGCTTGCACTTGCAGCAGAGAACTTCTTAAACCAGAACACAGAGTACATAGCAAAAATCGCAAGAGAAGTTCTGGAAGGTAACATGCGTGAGATCGTTGGTCGCATGAGACTGGAAGAAATGGTCAGTGATCGTCAGAAATTCGCTAACCTTGTTAAGGAAAATGCAGAGCCTGACCTTGCAGCGATGGGTCTTGACATCGTATGTTTCAATGTACAGAATTTTTCAGATGGCAATGGTGTGATCGATGACCTCGGTATCGACAACATTTCACAGATTAAGAAAAAAGCTGCTATCGCTAAGGCTGAGGCCGAGAAAGAAATCGCAGTTGCCAAGGCTGAAGCTGACAGACAGGCCAATGATGCACAGATCAATTCTGAGCGTGAGATTGCTAAAAAGAACAACGAATTAGTTCTTCAGAAAGCTGAGTTAAAGAAGATTGAGGATACCAAGAAAGCTGAGGCAGATGCCGCTTACAGTATCCAGGAACAGGAACAGCGTAAGACCATCGAGATTGCTACTGCTGAAGCCAGTATCGCTAAGCAGGAGAAAGAGATTACACTGAAGCAAAAAGAGGCTGAAGTTAAAGAGAAGTCCCTTGATGCTGATATTAAGAAGCAGGCCGAAGCTGACAGATTTGCACGTCAGCAGCAATCTGAGGCTGAACTCTTTGAACGTCAGAAGAAAGCGGAAGCTGAGAAGTTCGAACGTGAGAAAGAGGCTGAAGCTTTGAAAGCTACTGCTGAAGCTGATAAATTTGCTAAGGAACAGGCTGCTGCCGGTATCCGTATGGTCGGCGAAGCAGAAGCCGAGGCCATTAGAGCCAAGGGTCTTGCAGAAGCGGAAGCCATGGAGAAAAAAGCACTCGCATACCAGAAGTACAACAACGCTGCTATGGCAGAGATGTTAATTAACGTCTTACCTGATATTGCAGGCAAGATTGCTGAGCCTCTCTCCCAGATTGATAAGATTACCATTATTGGTGGTGACAGCTCAGGCGTTGATAACGTAGCCGGCAATGTTCCCGCTGTTATGGCCAAGTTATTTGAGTCCATGAAGGAAACCATCGGCATTGATCTTTCTGATATTGTAAAGGCCGGAAGCTACGATGCAAAGGTTACACGCAACTTAAACATCACCGGTTTAGAAGGTGCTGACGGAGCTGATATTGCAAAAGCTGCCAAGAACGAGGCTGTTGCTGCTGTATCCTCTGCTGTTGCAAATGAAGTAAAGGATCAGGTATCTTCTACGAAAGAAATGATTTAATGATTTGCAAATCAATCAAATCATAGAGTCGCCTTATGGCGGCTCTATTTTATTGTTTCTACGAACACTCTATTAGTTGGTTACCTAATGATATAGATGGCACTCAGACAATTATGCCTTTACAGATTGTGTAATGCACAACGCCTGCAAGTTCCATTCCTGTAAATGGTGTGTTCTCTGCTTTCGACGCATAATTACCCATAATGGCAGTCTCGTTCTCACTAAAGATTACAAGATCCGCTGCCGCACCTTCTTCAATCACTCCCGCAGGCAGATGATATAGACGCGCTGGCGCTACAGACATTCTTTCGATCAACTGCTCCATCGTAAGAACTCCAGTGTGTACCAGATTCGTCACCGCAAGTGGCAATGCTGTCTCCAGTCCAATAATTCCACTGGGTGCCTGTGTCAGTGGCCGTGCTTTTTCCTCTTGACTGTGTGGGGCATGATCGGTTGCAATCAGATCAATCGTTCCATCCTGAAGGCCTTTTAGAATCGCCTGCCGATCATCCTCTGTTCGAAGCGGCGGATTCATTTTTGCAAGTGTCTCATAGCGAATGACTGCTTCTTCTGTCATGGAAAAATGATGCGGTGTTGCCTCTGCATGAATATTACTGCCACGCTTTCTGGCCTGTCGCACAAGCTCTACTCCCTCTTTGGAGCTGATATGCTGAATATTAATACTTGCACCTGTCTGTAGTGCAAGTTCTAAATCTCTGGCAATCATTGTAATCTCTGCTTCTCTTTTTGAACCACCGATATGAAAATATTCGGATGCAGCTCCGCAATTCACACCATTGTTTTCAATCAGCTTCGGATCTTCTTCATGAAAACTGATGGGAACATTTAACCTGACGGCATTCTCCATAGCTGTCCTGACGAGTTCTTCGTTCATAATCGGTTGACCATCGTCAGTAAATCCGCTGGCTCCGGCTGCATACAATTCTGACATATCTGTCAGTTCTTCACCCTTCATTTCTTTGGTCACACAGGCGCAGCTATACACATGAATTCCCGTTGTCTTTCCTTTGTCCAACACATAGGACAGTGTACTGGTCTGATCGATGACCGGCTTGGTGTTGGCCATCATCACAACACTGGTATAGCCGCCCTTAGCAGCGGCCCGGCTTCCCGTTATGATATCTTCTTTATAGGTCAGTCCAGGATCTCTAAAATGAACATGGACATCTACCAGTCCTGGTGCAACAATCAGATTCGTAGCATCAATTACCTGCATCTGTTCCTCATTGCTAAAGCTTGCATCTTTTGACGCCACAATCTGCTGCACCACTCCATCTGCCAGCAGGATATCACATTGCCCATGTTGTGTTCCCGCAGGATTCACCAGTGTTCCATTCTTAATCAATAACTGTTTCATCACATTCTATTCTCTCTTTCTTTCACTGTTTAATGGTCTTTCTCACTACATCCCAGTGTCTGCATTGCCTCTGCGTAATTAAATTCTTCCAGATCCCGATATGCTTTCTTCATCATTTTTTCAATTTCATCCGGAAGTTCGAATTCTATCAGGTTTTCAATCAGCTTCTTGGCAAGAACATGATCGTAATCTTCTACTGCTTCCTTGATGTCTGTAACTCTGGCAATCCTGTCTGCTTCCTCGATTGCTTTCTTGTTATGAACTGTTTTCTCAGGTTCCTCCTGTTCCAGCTTGGACTGAATCAGGTAGACAGAAAGCGTATCTATCACACGTTCCCATTCGGTCAGCATCTCCTCAAGCTGATCCTTTGCCAGTTGCGGTTTGTTTTCTTTTCCAGCCATTTCGTGACGATAAGCAATCTCTGAAAGATTATCTGCACCAATCATTCGCGCACTACCTTTGAGTGAATGTACCTCAATTGCATAGTTCTTCATATCTTTCTGGTCAAGCAGTTCACAGATCTTTGATTTCTTTGCAGACGAGTTCTTCACAAACATCTTAAGCGTTTCCTGATAGGCAGTAATTATATTATTGACACTTCTCAAGCCTTCCGCAGCATTAATACCGTTATTCTCAAGATATTTCTGCACTCGTTTCAATTCTGCAGCGTCTTTACCTGCTTCCTTTATCCAGTCATGCATGGTGGTATTCTTATATTGCACTTTTCTTGGTGGAAGATACTTCATTAACATTTGTTCTAATCGTACCGGATTGATTGGTTTGGACAGATAGTCTATAAAGCCATACTGAAGATACATTTGCTTCGCTCCTGCCACAGCATTGGCAGTCATTGCAATAATCGGAACATTCCGATTGAGATTTTCACGGTCACCCTTTATGGCTGTAAAGGTCTCAAGTCCATCCATTTGCGGCATCATGTGATCCATAAAGATCACATCAAAATACTCCTCTTTACAGAGTGCAACGGCTTCTATACCACTGTGTGCCGTTACAACCCTCATCCTGGTTTCCTTTAGAAGATTCGTCATTACCGTCAGATTCATCCGGTTGTCATCCACGATTAATACGGAAGCCTCCGGTGCTTCAAATGTCTTATGATAGGTATAGGTATTACATTGATGCTTCTCATAGTATTTATCAAAGTTACCAATTGCCTCATTGTCTTTAATTTTCTGTCTAAAAGAACAACTAAATGTCGATCCACGTCCATATGTACTTTTCACATTTAAAGTTCCTTCCATCATATTTACCAGCTGATATGTAATATTGAGTCCAAGGCCGGTACCTTCAATACTGCGGTTCCTTTTTTCTTCAATTCTGGTAAATGCATCAAACAGTTTGTGAATGTCAGCCTTTTTTATTCCGCATCCCGTATCTACTACTGCAATACAGATGTCAATCGTATCTTCATCTACCAAATGTCCTTCAACCTGCATGATGACACGCCCTTTTCCTGTGTACTTTATCGCATTGGACAAAAGATTACTGAAAATCTGACGAATTCGGACATCATCTCCATATAAAATCTTAGGTAATTTGGGATCAATATCATAGTAGAACTTCAGGGCTTTCTCCTTGGCTCTAAAAGAAAATACGCTGATGATGTCTGCAAGTAATACATTCATTTCATAATCGACAGGAAGAATTTCCATTTTACCGGATTCAATCTTGGAAAAATCAAGAATATCATTGATTAACGAGAGCAGGGAATTCCCCGCTGTCATGATATCCATTGCATACTTGGCAATGTTCTCATCCTTATTTTCCCGAAGAATCATTTCATCCATTCCAAGAACCGTATTGATTGGAGTTCGAATCTCATGACTCATATTGGCAAGAAATGCACTTTTGGCATTGTTGGCCTGTTCCGCATATGCTCTGGCTTCCTCAAGTTCACGAAGAACCTTGATTTGCTCTGAGTTATCGGTTATCAAAACCATATATCCCAGGATTTCCTGAAATTGATCATAAAGAGTACTGATGGTCAGGTTACACACTGCATTATTATTCTTGCAGATGACAGCACTAACCTTCTTTTCTGTCATCAACACCTCAGGATCAAGATAAAAGAAACGTGCAATACTGCATCCGAGGCATTCCTCCTCCTCTTTTTGAAAGAAATCCATGCCATATCGATTGATAATAGCAAGTTGTCCCATTTCATCAAAAATCAAAATCGGAAATTCTACATTATAGTAAATAAATTCTGAAATATTTTTAATTGAGATACGATTACGATTGGTCGCAATCAGGACACGATAGATACAGATCAGGCCTATGAACTGTGCCACTGCATTAAATGGGAAGAAGGGCTCCGCCATCGCAAATGCCTTAATATCATATCCCATCCCTACAAGACATGCTATTTCACATCCCATCATACCAAATACGATTCGGCGTATACGAACTTTACTATTGTTCTTGAAGATATTAAGAGAAATGATAATCAGCACAAGAAGAGATACTGTAACAAAAATAATATAAAACACTCTCCAGATGGAAGTTCCTATAATATAAGACATGCCAAAAGAAGTCATTATAAACTGTACTTCATCGTCCATAACAATATAAGGATAGATTACCGCAGATATCAGAATCCAGAGCGTAAGAATCACTAATTTACCATTGTGTTTAACGTCGGTCCAATATAAGTAAGTTACCACAGAAAAATCCAGAAATAAAAAGATACCCAGTAGTGCAACAGCACGGCAGAGCAGTGACGGGAATCCCGGATTGTTCTGGAGAACAAGTAATCCATACCCGGCACTCCACACAGCACTGCCAATGCACATAACCGCAAAAACCAAATTCTGTCGATTGCTCTTAGACCCCCGGTTAACAAGCGCCGTAATACTCATATGTATAGCCCATACGGCCATGACCATCAATACCAGTGCAAACCCTAATCTCATAACCTATCTATCCTTCCGAGGATATGTACAATGATGCGATACATCTCTTCACATTGTATAAGTGCAGACTTCTGAGAATATTTTATCACATGACATTCTGATTATCTACTGAAATACAACTGTCTGATCCATTTTCTCCGTCTTAATGACCGCAAAGGGAAATGATTCTGCCGGAATCTGATCTGCTGATACCGACGGGCCAATCAGCTCCGTATCAATGACCAGCGTATTCTCCGTCAGATAGAAATCTTTGATTGCGATACTGTATCCACCACTTTCCTGTCTGCCATATCCCACCGCAATATACAGATACTCCTCTGTGGTATAGGTTAACTTAAATGGCTCCTCCTGTTTCTCCAGAATGAATTCTAAGAACTCCTGCAAAACATCATCTCTTGAAAGCACCGTAAATTCGACATCTCTGACCTTATCTTCGGTTCCTTCCCTGATTGTACAGCCATACAGCAAAGGAAGTATCATTAAAATCATAATACATTTTCTAATCATAGCACACCTCTTATCCATTCCTACTTCAATCTATGCTATCTGTAGCAACGTTATGCAATTTATATTAGGAAAATATAATGAAATCTGTTATCGTATAATAGAACGTAATGTCAAAAGAATGGAGATTACCATGCTAAACTATACAATTCACGAAGCAAGTGAATATTTAAAGGTTTCTGACGCAACGGTTCGTAACTGGATTCGATCCGGTCTTCTTCCTATGTCCCAAGACAATAAGCGCATCAGCAAAGCCGAGCTGGATATGCTATATTCAAAACTATCTCAATCCAACCGGCTGAGAAGCAGACGAAACAAATCTGCCGCCAACAAACGCTGTTTATATACCGATTATCTCTCACAGGATAGTAGTGTGCAAAAATCCTACGCGCAGAAGCTGCAACAGCTTCTCACCTGTCTTAAGTCTCTTTCAGAGGAAGATATTAATACGCTGCTTCCCTTTATTCTCGTAGAATACAGCCTCCAGCTATTGATTGAAACCGGCAAATGCATCCAGTTGAAGCGCCCCTATAGCATTACCTTTCTAAAAACGCCTAAAAAAGCAGGAATCTATGCCCCACTGCTTAAGGATTTGCTGCAAAGCATGAGTCACGCCATGACTCCTGCGCTGACTATAGAACAGACCCGGCTTTTACTTCATTTTCCGTCTATGCCATTTCTTCCCTATGAAGATCTGCTTGGATGGCTCTATATCTCACTGTCCAACCTTGGTAATCGTAAGCTTGGTGGCATCTATTATACTCCGGCTATGCTTGCAAAGCGATTAATTTCCAGTCTTCCAGAGCGTTGTTATCACGGACAATTGCTGGATCCGGCCTGCGGCACCGGACAGTTTCTGCTGGTATGTGCACAACAACAGATTCCGTTGTCTTCCCTCTACGGACAGGATCGTGATCCCGTTGCCGTGTCAATCACACGGATTAACCTTTCGTTAAACTACGCAGTTTCTGACCTAAACATACTTTATCAGAACATTACCTGCGCAGATTCTCTCCTGCACTATCCATCATGTAATAATGCAACCGTTATTGGAAATCCCCCCTGGGGTTCCTGGCAGGATCAGGCAACCCTTGCATTACTCAAAAATAATTATACCCTCTGTAATCACGCAACAGATACTGCCGCCCTGTTTATAGAAGCGGCACTGCAGCATCAAGAGAGTACCTCTGTCATCTCCTGCCTGCTTCCGCTGTCTCTTCTGGAAGTCCATCTTCACAAAGATTTTAGGCAAATGATATTGACTAAGAGTAATCTGATCGAGCTTCATTATCTTGGCAATTGCTTCTTTGGGGTTGATTGTCCTGTTGTTCTGTTGACGATAGCAAAGGATTTTCTGCACCCGGGTCTGCATCATTTACGGGTAAATGATGCTACACATCACTATATAATAGAAAACCGCAGCATTAACGATGCAGACTCTCTGATGCTTCGTGCCAATGATGCAGAGTATCAATTGCTACAGCAAATCACCTCCCTGACACAACAGGCGCAATATACAACCCTTGCCGGACAGGCAACATTTGCTCTGGGTATTGTTACAGGAGACAACAGACGCTTTCTGCAGGACTCTCCTCTCACTGCTAAGAGTGAGAAGATCTTACGAGGGGAGAATCTGGTGCCATATGGCACGCGCGGTCCCTATTCCTTCATTCAATATGAGCCCTCTCTTTATCAGCAATGTGCCAGAGAAATGTACTATCGTGCTAAGGAAAAACTGCTTTATCGTTTCATTGGAAATAAGATTGTCTTTACTTATGATAATCAGCAAATGCTTACACTTAACAGTTGCAACCTTCTGATCCCGCATATAGACGGTGTTACAGCACTCTACCTTCTTGCTGTTCTGAATAGCCGTGTGGCAGCATTTTACTTAAAGAAGCGATTCCCCTCTGTCAAATTATTACGTCGGCACCTGGAAAGTCTGCCCATCCCAATTCCAGATGCACCGACCCAAAGTGAGATAGAGTCTTTGGTAAACTTGCAGATTACGAACGTACAGAATTATGGTATAATGAGCGATGAATTAAATGAGCAATTAAACCATGCGGTCAATCAGTTGTATGGTTTAACCAATAATGACATTGCTGTCATAAACGATGCAATATCACAAAAGAAAGGATTTATTTAACATGATTCGAATTATCTTGACATTTCTCTTCGTAATTATCTTTCTGATTCTATCTATCCCCATCCAGTTAGTAGAATGGATTGTTGGACTCATCAATAAGAATGCCAAATCCCGAAGCAGCCTCGCGATTGTTCATTGGGCTTTTCATGTTATCATTTTTCTTGCCGGAACCAAGCTGACCATTCTTGGTGAAGAAAACGTTCCAACAGAAGAACCCGTTCTCTATGTGCTCAATCACAGAAGCTTCTTCGATATCATCCTGACCTATGTTCGTGTTCCGCGATTAACCGGTTATGTCGCCAAAAAGGAAATGCTTCATTATCTGACACTGACACAGTGGATGAAGAATCTTCACTGCGAATTTCTTGACCGTTCCGATATCCGCAAAGGAATGAAAACAATCAGCGATTGTTCCGACAAAATCAATCAGGGAATTTCCATCGCCATTTTTCCGGAGGGCACCCGCAATAAAACAGAGGAGCCGCTTCTTGAATTTCATAAGGGCAGCTTTAAGATTGCTGAGAAATCCGGATGTAAGATTGTACCGGTCGTATTAACCAACACCTCTGCCATCTTTGAAGATCATCTTCCCCTGATTCGCAAATGCCCCGTTATCATTGAGTATCTGCCTCCCATCGATGTTGCAGCTCTTGATCGTGACGGCAAAAGAGGCCTCTGTGATCTTGTTCAAAACCAGATCAGAGAAGCCTACTTGAAAAATCTGAAAATGCTATAGAAATCGAAGGTTACTCTTGTGCGATGTAACGGGCAACATGAACTCCGCTGGCAGATGCATGGGAGAGGGAATGTGTAATTCCACTGCAATCACCAATGATAAACAGATTTTTATGAAGCGTTTGAAGATTCTCATCAATTTCAACTTCCATGTTGTAGAACTTGACTTCCACACCATAGAGCAGAGTATCCACATTGGCAGTACCCGGAGCTATTTTATCGAGCTTGTAGATCATTTCAATGATACCATCCAGAATACGTTTGGGCATAACAAGACTCAGATCTCCGGGCGTCGCTGCAAGCGTTGGCGTGATAAATGCTTCTTCAATTCTGGATTCTGTACTTCTCTTACCGGCAATCAGATCTCCAAATCTCTGTACGATAACACCACCACCTAACATGTTTGATAATTTGGCAATGCTCTCTCCATATCCGTTACTGTCTTTGAATGGTGCAGAGAAATGTTTGGCCACAAGAAGGGCAAAGTTCGTATTATCCGTCTGTCTCGCCGGATCTTCATAGCTATGTCCATTCACTGTAACAATACCATTGGTGTTTTCATTGACTACTGCTCCCTTGGGGTTCATGCAGAAGGTACGTACCAAATCACCATACTTTTCTGTACGATAGACAATCTTACTTTCATAGAGTTCATCTGTCAGATGAGAAAATACTTCTGCCGGAAGTTCAACCCGCACACCGATGTCTACTCGGTTGGATTTGGTCGGAATCTGCAAATCACGGCAGACACTCTCCATCCATTTGCTACCACTTCTTCCTGCGGAAATAATACAGTAATCACCTTCATACTCGCCTTTTTCTGTCTTTGCAACATATCCGTCTGCTGTTTTTAATACCTGTCCCACAGGTGTATTAAAGTAGAAATAAACTTTATCTTTCAATTCACTATAAATATTTTCCAGGACAACATAATTAATATCGGTGCCAAGATGACGCACGGAAGCATCCAGAAGATGAAGTCCGTTTTGAAGACACAGTTTTTTTATCTTTGTATTTGCAGTGGAATAAAGATGGGTTCCGGCGCCTCCATGCGCACAGTTAATCTCATCCACATATTTCATCAGCTCAATCGCCCGATTTTTACCTACATATTCATAGAGCGTACCGCCAAACTGATTGGTAATGTTATATTTTCCATCAGAAAAAGCGCCTGCTCCTCCGAATCCATTCATAATAGAGCAAGGTTTACATCCAATACAGGTCTTGATTTTCTTACCATCTATCGGACATTTACGTTTATCCAGAGGGTTCCCTGCCTCAAAAACACCGATTTTAAGTCTGCTGTTTCTCTTGATTAATTCATAGGCCGAGAAGATTCCACCCGGTCCTGCCCCAATGATTAATACATCATACTTCATTATTGTTCCTCCCTTCGTTCATCCCCAAATATTATAGCAAATAAATAATTGGTACCATATAGCTCCGGAATTTATTTTGGTTGTACCAAATACTGTTCAAATCTTCCAAAATCTTCTGTTTTCATCTTAAGTTCCATACGAATGCCACCTTCTTCATATTCCGTACCAAGCACAACTGCATTTTCATTCAGATAGGATACTGCTGCACCTTTATCATATGGGAACAGAAAGATTCCTTCGCGATACCGATCTGCCAGTTGTTTCTCCATCAGTTCTAAGAGTTCATCCAGCCCCACATCATTCTGTGCCGACAGATAGATTCGATTGCCCCTGATGATTGGAAGCATTTTCCCATCCATACATAAATCTGCTTTGTTATACACATAAATCGTCGGAATATCTGTAGCTCCCAAATCCTGTAATGTTTTCGTGGTTACCTGAATCTGATGATCTCTGTTAAAATCAGAAAAATCTACTACCTGCAGCAAAAGATCTGACTCAACAGCCTCCTCAAGTGTAGAATGAAAGGCATCTACCAGATGATGCGGCAGGTTGGAAATAAAGCCAACCGTGTCCGACAAAAGAAATGGCTGATGTCCCGGAGGTGCGATTCTTCGAACCGTCGTATCCAGCGTGGCAAACAGCATATTCTTGACGAATACTTTCTTCTCGTTTGGAAGCTGCTCTTCCGGGTAATACTTCTCAAGCATGGCATTCATCAGCGTGGATTTGCCTGCATTGGTATATCCTACCAGAGCAACACGGATTTCCCCTGTGTCATTACGACGCTTTCTCTGCGTCACGCGTTCTTTCTTAATCTGCTCCAATTCCTTACGATGTTCATTTAGCCTGTGTTCCAGTTTTCTTCTGTCCAGTTCCAGCTTCTTCTCACCGGCACCTTTATTCGCACGGCTTCCACCGCCACCGCCCTGTCTGGACAATGCTTCATGCAGACCAACCAGTCTTGGAAGCATGTACTGTAACTTGGCTATTTCAACCTGTAGTTTGGCTTCCCTGCTCCTTGCACGTTTTTCAAAAATCTCAAGGATTAATGCTGTTCTGTCAATAACAGGACAACACAATTCATTCTGCAGGTTACGAATCTGGCTTGGTGACAGAGTGTTATCAAATATTACCAGATCAGCCTTTGTCTCATTCACAACCTCTAATACTTCTAAAACCTTTCCCGGACCAATATAGGTTGCTTTATCTGCCTGCTTAAGCTTCTGGTCTATATGTCCGACCACGTCCATATCACATGCCTCGGCAAGATCCCATAACTCCTGCATCGACAGTGTAAAATCTTCCTCTGATACCATGCACAAACCAACAAGCAACGCGCGTTCTTTCTTCACTTCTTCTATTCTGCTCAAATACTACCTCCAGTTAATTCTGTATCTCATACTCATTGTTTATATTAGACAAAACCAGTATCAAAACAGAATTATAGTATAATTCGTTCTGATAACCAATGCAATAATAATCAGTATCTGACACGCTTGTCATAATTCCACATTCAGTCATATAATTAGTACTCTGCGGATTTCTTCCCATCAGATAGTGCATATGCTCCTGTATCAAAGTTCGATATTCCTTGTTCGTAATCAGATAATTGACATAGGTAAGAACCTGCATCTCATCCAATATTCGCATGTTGTCTTTTGCTGTATATAGCGAAGTATCAACCAGAAAGGGACTGGCATCCGATTCCTCGCTCACACACTTTGCCTCTTCCATAATATTTTCCATGATCGCAGTACATATATCCACCTTCGCATATCGATTCGTTGTAATATATGCATAATTACCCCAAAATACCGGGTTGATTGGTTCCATGCATCCCTCGCCATCCTCATTTAAGAATACATTTTCCGGTGTACTGATCAGATGCTTGATTACTATATGATAAGCCTGCTTGCCTGTCGTTTTGAACAACTCCGCATTTACCATATACCAGATTGCAGGTTGCATTGACTGTGGATCAGTTATATTAATGCTGCTCAGATATCGATAGCCCTGTTCCGCATAGTAAAGGCACTGGTCTGCATAGTCAGAATTAAAGTCCTTATAAATGCCGCCAAATCGCGCCATTGCCGTTACATAAGCTGCTGTCGCTTCAGTAGAAATCTCTTCAATCACAGCAATGCCCTGATCCATTTCCGGATTCACAAAGTCCGTTGGATTGTCCACAACGACACCTCCGGACACACCGCCAAAAGAATCCCGCATCCGTTGCATCCAGTTGGTCTCATAAGCAATCTCATCAAGAATATCCGGAACTCCATTCCCACTGTATTCCAATCCAAAATCATCCGTAAATGCGTTAGGATTGAGTTCATATGCCATCAGCAGATTCAGAATAATCCCTGACGCAGTTACTATATCCTTGTTATACTGTCCATCCGTATGCCATCCGCCCGATACATCCAGATAGCTGTCATTCTCCAATGCCAGCGCTGACTGATTGGTATGGCAGGCATCATGCGGATGCGTGCAATTCTCCAAAGCATAACCGCAGCGCATATCATAAAGGACACAACAAAGGGCGCGTAACTGTTGCTGATACAGATCCTGATCTATCACGAAGTCATAGGATCTCCCAATCTTATCAGTACATATATAATAAGTCCCCGGAGTGGTAACCTCGGTAAAAGAACCACAGTATACAGTCTTCTGGCTATCACTGTCTATACCGCATTCCTTCATCACCCCGGCATATACTTCCATCTCTGTCTTAGCATCAATCACAAAAAAAACTTCTGACAGCTCGTTCCCACAGAAGAGTACATTTTTCTCTGCATCCGGCTCATATCCATTCAAATCCACAATGACACCAGGCAGGCTCTCGCACATCATAGATAATCTCCTCTGTTGATCCAAAGAGTGTTCCATAAGGAACATCATTCAGAACGGTCTCGATTACAGTTGAATCCTGCGCCACTTCCCGATTGCCACAACCACACAATATCACCAGGCACATCAAAGCCAATATTCTTTTCATTCTTCTTTTCGTTAATTTCATAAGCTGATTATACCGCAAATACGAATCTATTTATACTGCGTGCATCGTTTATCCATATCTTTATGACATTAGTTGAATTGGTATCCACCGTATTTACTGCATTCTGGAAATCTCACAAAAAACCTCCCCTGTGGAACCATGCTACTTAATTTTATCACAGAGGAGGTCATATATCTATTTAATTTATTCCATCATTTCGTTGATAAACCACTTCACCATCAATGATAGTATAGAGCGTCTCGGTAAATGTTTCCATTGGATTTCCGGTAAAGACAGCGATATCAGCATCATTTCCCACTCGTATGCTGCCTACACGATCGGCCACCTCACATATTCTTGCTGCGTTAATTGTAATGGCGCGATATCCTTCTTCCAAAGGAAGTCCAGCCTTTACCGCCAGACCAGCGCAAAGTGGCAATGATTGAATTAAGGATACCGGATGATCTGTCGTTATGGCAATCTCAACTCCAGCATCATGCAATATTCCTGCGGTTTTAAAGGAAGCATACTGTATCTCAATCTTGCTGCGGCTGGCAAGATGAGGTCCAACAATTGCCGGAAATCCACTCTGTGCAATTTCTTTGGCAATTAAATGTCCTTCCGTACAATGATCCAGTGTAATTCTAATACCAAATTCATTGGCTATTCTTATCGCGCTAAAAATATCATCCACTCTATGAGCATGTACTTTTAGAGGGATCTGCCCCTTCAGTACCGGCACATAGCACTCCATGGCAAAATCTGGTTCAAAATCCGAGTTGACCTTTTCTTTTCTTTCCAGGTACTGTCTGGCTAGAAACAATTCTTCCCGTAGCATGGACGCTATTGCCATTCTGGTAGATGGCATTCGATTCTGTCCGCCATAATTGACCTTTGGATTCTCTCCTAAGGCTACCTTCATGGCCGCCGGAGCTTTTACAATCAGATCATCAATACGCCTGCCAAATGTTTTAATAAATGCAAACTGTCCGCCTACAACATTAGAACTTCCGGGTCCCACCATAACAGAAGTAATTCCGGCACGTACCGCTTCGTGGAAGGCAGCATCCATCGGGTTGACTGCATCAATCGCTCGAAGATACGGCGTTATCGGTTCCACCATCTCATTACAGTCATCCCCCTCCTTACCCTTCTTTTCTTCTGTAATACCCACATGACAGTGAGCCTCAATTAATCCGGGCAGAACCAGGCAATCAGACGCATCAATGATATTGCCCTGAAAGTCAGACGGTAGGAGATTCTCCTCTCCTACCGCCTCTATCTTACCATTTCTGATCAGAACGTTACCATGTTCCAATACCGGACCGCTCATTGTCATGATTCGCCCATTTTGTATATAGAGCATCCTCTTATCTCCCATCTTTTACTCCATGATAGTCAGCGGATCAAGCGGTAATCCATCTTTGGTAAGTTTGAAATAAACATTGCTGCCTTCAAGTGAATAGAAAATGGATGGTTCTGCAACAAACCCAAGGATGTCCCCTCGTTCCACGTAATCACCCACTTCAACTGTAAAATTCTCCAGCTGACCATAGGTCAGTTCATACCCATTTCCAAGGCTTAATACTATAGTTCCGCCTGTCTCTACATCATTTTCAATGGAGATGATCTGCGCATTGGCTGCTGCTGTAATTGGTTCTCCCAAAACAGCTTCTATAACAATGGAGGGATTATAGCGATACTGGTTTAATGTTGCAAAATACACTACCTTATCCATACTGTAGTTCAGAATAACATTTCCAACAATCGGCCATGCCAAAGAATCATTTTCCGTGAAATTCAGTACAAGTTCCGGTGAGGAAGCAATTCCGGTCTCATTCACTGCTTCGTTCAGTGATTCTCCCGGTTGTGCCGCCTCTTCTATTGATTCCTGCCTCAACTCTGCATCTCGTCTGGTAATTACTTCTGCACTTGGCTGTGCCTGACGGGTAGAGTTCTCACGCAGTGCATCAAGATCTTCCTGCGGGAGCATTGCATCACCTGTATTTACTTCTTCATAATTAATCTCAACATCCAAGTCATCAAGTGTCGCATTGCCGGTCAAATCATTTAACTGCTCGCCGATCTGCTCCGCTTGTTCTCCTACACGGGTATCCAATTCATTTAAGTCTATACTATACCCGTCATTTTCTTTGGTATTTTTCTGATTTACATATACGCCTGTCATCGTGAGTGCCGTAAGCACAAATACCGACGCCGCAAGCATAATTATCCGTTCTTTACGTAGTCCGGGTTTTTGTTTTCTTCTCATCGCATCCTCCTTAAAAATATCTGTTTCATTTGATATTTTTACCCGAATGCGAACTTTTATACAATTATTTTATGACTTCATAATGAACATGGTATTCTTTGTTACCAATATTGATAAATCGAATATAATTTATAGTATTTACAAAGAATATTATTGTATGACTCCTGTTCATTCTGTAAATCAAAAAAAGGGACCTCCACAACGCTGCCCTTATAAAGCAGTATTTGCCCACTTGTCTCTTGCAAAATATCCAGTATACGCTTGCGATTACTATCGTACTGTTCTGCAAATTCGCTTCGTTGTCTGGCATAACTCATCTGCTCCAGTTGCGGCACCAGTCCTCTCTCCAGGTCAACTACCAGATTGGTCCGAAGCACAATGCTGATTGCTTTTAATTCTTCATCATTATAACCACGCAGCAAATATGCTGCAAGCGCGCCCTGCAGATATTCTTCCAACGGAATATACTCAGTTCCCTGCACAGAGCTGATGACCAGTATCGGTCCTCTCAGCTCTGTTTCAGGCTCTCTTACCCATATGCCATGAACAAAAACTGTTATTACATAGGGGCAGAAAAAATAAAGAAAATAACAAAACCAATTTTTCTTCTGATACTCATGACGTCCCTCTCATATTTGGACACTCCTGTATCCTTATAAAGTATATGAGAAATGACTTTTTTTCATTCATTGAACTATTTTGCAAGATCCAGATGCTGAACGGTTCCTGCCATTCCATTTTCATACAAAAAGATACCTGTCTGTCTTATGACAGCGTTGGTTTTATTATCTTTCATGGAGTTTTTGGTAAAATCCGTGGATACGCTTTCCAGTCCAATCGCACCAACACCTTTCTCCTTTAGATGATAGAGCTGATCCTTACCATTTTCATCCTTGCTCCAGATTAAGAGTTTTTCAAAAACAGGATCAGCCTCATCAATCCAGCCATTGTGATCCTCATCATACTTTGCCAGGTCACCAAAGCCATCTCCGCTCTTTGTACCAAACAGTTCATTGCCATCATTAATGGTTCCATCACTATTTTTATCCAGTGCAAGAAATCCACTCTTAGAACCCAGTCCGGAAATGTTGTCCAAAATACCGTCCGAATCCAGATCGAACCTAAACTTCTGATCAGTGACATCCGCAATATCCTGATCCAGATTAATCACCAGTGGATCTACCAGTGAGTCGCTACTTGTTATCATGTTGATATCATGCTGTGCCTTGTAAGACTCCGAAAAGCTTCTGCTCATGGATAACTCAAGATTAAAATTGATTTCTCTGCCATCCTTTGTCACTACAGTGCCTGTAGTACTAAATTCTGTCGTCTCAGTCTCCTCATAGCTGTACATCTCTGTCATGGTTCCTATCTTACTCTGTGTACCCTCCGAGGTATAACCACCAAAAGATCCGGATTCTGTCGTGCTGCCGGTTCTCCCATAAAAAATCTCATGAAGCCGACGGAGCAGATAGAACAGACTCTGCTCTCTGATTCTTTCAAGCGAAGAAAGATTCTGCGCTGAAGAAATCTTGTTGACCGTGCTTACTCCACCATAGCGGTTCTTCATTCCAAGCATGGTTTCTTCCATCTTGGAGGTAGCTTCCTCATCCGATTCGCTCTTTAAAACATTCCTAAAATTGTCCTTGTCCTCTCTTACCTTAACCGCTTCTGTTGTCTGCTTAGCACTATCAATTTCAATGACTGTACTCTGCTTTGCCTGATATGCAAAGCTTCTTGATGACTCCATCTTGATCGCACTCGACCCAATAATCATACTTCCCTCATTTCCTCATGAATACAGGCTTACAATTCTATAAGAACTTTATGTACTGCCTTATGGAATCAAAATGAATTAAAAAGGACGAGTAAATGACATCTTGTCCTCTGCTCGTCCATCCCTGGTATCATGATTCTGTTATTCATCTCCGTGGTCAGTCCTGTGTCCACAGTTATGTAATAGTATTATCGGTAAAATCAGGAATTACTTTATAGAATTTACAAAAAAAGTGATTTATTCACTAAGTCGCCTTCTGGTTAGCCTTATGAATTTTTTTCATCTTTATCGGGATATACATGGATAACACTGTTGGTATAATTCCTTCTGCTCGAATCAAAAACCTCCCGCCAAACGACGAGAGGTCTAATGATTATAATAATTTCAACAGGAAAGACTCTATCCGTATATTTTTATACTCTGTTAAAGTTAATCAGACAACCCTTTAAGATAATCTGGCGTTCGTCGTCAGTCATCTCTCCGAGAGTCATGGTGAATTCCTTCATGCCATCTTGCGTGACTGCAACAGCCTTGATCTCTGCTTCTTTGTTCTCAACAGCTTTCTTGATATCAGGTACAAAGATATAATCAAGGTTAGTGAAAGGAAGCTCTCCTTCCGGAATGAGGAAAGGAAGCATACCCCAGTTCATCAGATTAGAGCGGTATCTCTTGGTCGCATATTCATTGGCAATATTTGCCCATCCGCCAAGCACCTTCTGACAGCTGGCTGCCTGCTCTCTGGCAGAACCATCGCCAGGCTTTACAGCAAAGATAGTAGATCCGATTCCTACATTGTTAACAGATACTAAAGGATATGCACCGGTTACTTTCTCCCATACTGCTTTCAATTCAGGATATACAGCAACAGGATCTGTACCTGCTTCAATGGCCTTTTGTGCTTTCTGGATCTCTTTGGCACGTCCTACATACTCAGGATCTTTTCTTGATAAGGTAAATTCCGCAAGTCCCAAAGGATTACTACGATAAGAAGAAGTCTCTCCGGATGGAATCAATTCATCTGTGGTGGTTACAGGATCATGAATCTCGGAAACTACACGAAGTAACATATTCTCAGGAAGAGCTACCATTGCAGGCCAGTCCTTGATATTTGGACCAAATTTGATTTCTACGGAATCATCAGTAACTCCCTTGGAATCAAAGACACGATTGTCATAGATTGTCTTATCAAAGGAGTATTTGTATGCTCCAATCCTATCAGGCACCTCTGTAGCCGGTGTTAAGAATCCTTTGTTGGCTGCAGTTGCTGCGATAGAACGTGCATCCATCAATGCAACAGAAGCAATCTGTCCTGACTGAAGCTTGCTGCCCTCTCTGTTCGGGAAGTTTCTTGTTGAATGACGAATGGAGAATGCGTTGTTGGCAGGCGTATCTCCGGCACCAAAGCAAGGTCCGCAGAATGCCGTCTTCATGATAGCACCTGTCTCCATAATCGTTGCTGCACAACCATTTCTTACAAGTTCCATATATACCGGCATAGATGCAGGATACACATTTAAAGTAAATTCATCCGATCCGATGCTGCTGCCCTTTAAGATATCTGCTGCAGCGCAAATGTTTTCAAATCCGCCGCCGGCACATCCGGCAATCACACCCTGCTCAACATATAACCTGTTATTACGGATCTTATCTGTTAATTTATAATCTACTGCACCGTCTAAGCTGACAAGTGCTTTCTTCTCACACTCTACAAGGATATCTTTCAGATTGGCATTTACTTCCTCGATGGTATAGGTATTGGACGGATGGAACGGCATTGCAATCATTGGCTTAATCTTAGAAAGATCAATCTCAATCACGCCGTCATAATATGCCACTGCACCCGGCTTCAACTCACTGTAATCGTTTGGACGTTTATGAATCTCATAGAATTCCTTGATCTGCTCATCTGTCTGCCAGATAGATGACAGACATGTTGTTTCTGTTGTCATAACATCTACACCGATTCTAAAATCCGGTGACAATTTTGCAACACCCGGCCCTACGAATTCCATTACTTTATTCTTCACATAGCCGTTCTTAAATACTGCACCAATAATAGCAAGCGCAACGTCCTGCGGACCTACGCCCTTCATCGGTTCACCTGTCATATAGACAGCAACCACACCAGGCATATTGATATCATAGGTCTGATTCAATAACTGCTTTACAAGTTCCGGACCGCCTTCTCCCATGGCCATGGTACCAAGAGCACCATAACGGGTATGAGAGTCAGAGCCAAGAATCATGGATCCGCCACAGGCAAGCATCTCTCTTGCAAACTGGTGAATAACTGCCTGATGAGGTGGTACATACATTCCACCATATTTCTTAGCGCAGGTAAGTCCAAACATGTGATCATCTTCGTTGATGGTTCCGCCAACAGCACACAGAGAATTGTGGCAGTTGGTCAGGACATAAGGAATTGGGAATTTCTGCAATCCGGACGCTCTGGCCGTCTGAATAATTCCAACAAAAGTAATATCGTGGGAAGTCAATTTATCAAATTTAATCTTTAATTTTTTATCATTATCAGATGTATTATGCTTAGTCAAAATTCCATACGCAATGGTATTCTTCTTTGCTTCCTCCTGTGTTAGCGCACTTCCCGTCTTACTCTGAAGAACTGCCTGTGCCTCGCCATTATCTGCGATGAGTTCCGTACCATTTAACAGATACGCGCCTGTGTTAAATAAATTAATCATGATGTCTTTTCCTTTCTGCCTGTACTTTAATTCATTATGAAATGACGTTCATTTCATAAAACAGATACCTTTCATTAAAAGGGGGACCATTGTAACAGCCCCCTTTCAAAAATCATTTATTTCTTGCGAAGTACTACTTTATCCAAATGCCAAATCTCATCTACATACTGTTGAATCGTTCTGTCCGAAGTGAACTTTCCGGAGCATGCCGTGTTAAGAATTGCACTTCTTGCCCAACCCTTCTCATCCTTATAAGCAGCTTCCACACGCTTCTGCGCATCTGCATAGGATTTAAAATCTTTCAGGATGAAATAAGTATCCGCTCTGGATGTATTCTGCGTATTCAGCAGAGAATTGTACAGTGGTCTGAACAAATCCGGATCAGCTGGTGCATATGCTCCATTAATCAACTGCATTAATACTCTTCTGATATCTGGGTCATTATTGAAAATTTCCATCGGATTATATCCACCGTAGTTCTCGAAATGGATAACTTCATCAGCGGAAAGACCGAAGATAAATGCATTTTCCTCACCAACCTCTTCAACAATCTCAACATTAGCTCCGTCCATTGTTCCAATGGTAAGGGCACCATTTAACATAAACTTCATGTTGCCGGTTCCTGAAGCTTCCTTGCTTGCTGTAGAAATCTGCTCGGAAACATCGGATGCTGCAAAAATCATCTCTGCATTGGAAACACGATAATCCTCAATGAACACGACCTTAATCTTGCCATTAATGGAGATATCATTGTTAATAACATCTGCCACAGAATTGATCAGTTTGATCGTCAGCTTCGCATTCATATAACCTGCTGCTGCCTTTGCACCGAAGATAAATGTTCTTGGATAGAAATCCTTCTCCGGATGATCCTTGATCTCATTATAGAGATACATAACGTGAAGAATGTTAAGCAACTGTCTCTTGTATTCATGCAGTCTCTTAACCTGTACATCAAAGATGGATCTTGGATCAATCTCAATGCCATTGTGTTCTCTGATATAAGCTGCAAGACGAACCTTGTTCTGATACTTAATATTCATGAACTCCTGCTGTGCCTTGTCATCATCTGCATAAACCTTTAATTTCTTAATCTTGGGAAGATCTGTAATCCAGTCCGCGCCAATATGGTCTGTTACCCAGTCAGCAAGAAGCGGATTGCCATGAAGAAGGAATCTTCTCTGTGTAATACCGTTGGTCTTATTGTTGAATTTCTCCGGGAATAATTCGTAGAAGTCCTTCAATTCCTGATTTTTCAGAATTTCTGTATGAAGTCTTGCAACGCCATTAACAGAATAGCCTGCACAAATAGCAAGATGCGCCATCTTCACCTGTCCGTCGTAGATGATTGCCATCTTGCGAACTTTCTCCTGATCTCCCGGATATTTACTCTGAATCAATTCCACAAATCTTCTATTAATCTCTTCTACAATCTGATATACACGCGGAAGCAGTCTTGAGAACAGCTCGATTGGCCACTTCTCCAGTGCTTCTGCCATAATGGTATGATTGGTATAAGCGCAGGTTTTAGTCGTAATATCCCATGCTTCATCCCAGGTAAGATAATATTCATCCATCAGGATACGCATCAATTCAGCGATTGCAACCGTCGGATGGGTATCATTTAACTGGAAGGTTACTTTCTCGTAGAACTTCTTAATATCATCATGATTTCTCATATATTTCTGTACTGCTTCCTGAACAGATGCAGAAATAAAGAAATACTGCTGTTTCAAGCGAAGCTCTTTACCTGCATAGTGATTATCATTAGGATAAAGGACTTCAACGATATTTCTTGCCAGATTATCCTGTTCAACAGCCTTCTGGTAATCTCCTTTATCAAAAGAATCCAGTCGAAATACATCTACAGGTTCTGCATCCCAGATACGAAGTGTGTTGACGATACTGTTACCGTAACCTACAACCGGCAGATCATAAGGAATTGCTTTGACTGCCTGGTAACCTTCCTGGAAGAAATTGTTGCGTCCATTCTCATCTACACGGGCACTGACATAACCGCCAAAACGTACCTCTTTGGCATATTCCGGACGACGAAGTTCAAAAGGATTACCGTTTTCCAGCCAGTTATCCGGAATCTCGTTCTGGTAGCCATCACGAATCTGTTGTTTGAACATACCATATCGGTAACGAATACCACAACCATAGGAAGAATATCCCAGAGTTGCCAGTGAATCAAGGAAACATGCTGCAAGACGACCAAGTCCGCCGTTACCAAGTGCTGCATCCGACTCCTGATCCTCAATTGCATTAAGGTCAAGTCCAAGCTCATCAAGTGCTTCTGCAACCGGTTTATAAGCTTTCATGTTAATCATCATATTACCAAGTGCACGACCCATCAGGAATTCCATGGACAGATAATAGACCGTCTTAGGATCCTTTTTCTCGTACTGCTTCTGTGTCTCCAGCCACATATCAACAACCTGATCCTTTACAGCATAGGACACTGCCTGAAATACCTGTTGCGGAGTTGCTTCCTCCAATGTTTTTCTGTATAAAGTTTTAATATTATAGAGCACACTTCTTTTAAACAGTTCCTTGTCAAAAGAATCTCGTATTGTTGCTCCAGATGATGTCGTAGTAGTAGATGCTTTTCTAGGCATTAGCCTACCTCCATTCATTCGTTAAATCTTGTATTTTATTCCATCCATAAAAAGGGAAGGAATCATTTACCTCTGATATTATACATGAAGAATACTCATAAATAAAGACTATGCAGAGAAATTATTTACGATGTCTCTGAGTTGCTTGGTGTTTTCTGTAACATTCACCGTACTGCTCACAACATCTTCGCTATTGGTTCTGATCGTCTGCAGATCCGCATTGACACTCTGAACTCCAGTATTTAAATCATTCTGACTATCCGTCATCTGTCCAATCAGCTCAGTGATATTCTGAATGCTTGCATTGAGTTCTTCGCTTGTCGCTCCAAGAGTACTGCTGACTTCATTGTAATAATTTGCATCCTTCTGATATTCCTGCGCCAGCTGTTCAAACTGCTTGTAATTCTCTACAACTGTCTTATCAATGAATTCGACAATGTTCTCACTTTTTTCACTAAGAATGCTGACATTTTCTGTTGTCTTGCTAATGATATCCTTAACCTTATTAATCTCTGCATTGGTATTCTCACTTAACGTTCTAATCTCATCTGCAACAACGGCAAATCCTCTTCCCACTTCTCCGGCTCTTGCCGCCTCTATACTTGCATTCAACGCAAGCAAATTGGTCTGTCCGGCGATTCCCTCAATGGTCCTGCTTACTTCAACTATCTCCTTAATGCTTTCAACACCCTTAATCGCAACATTAAGTTCTTTCTTGCTGTTTTCTGCCATTCGGATGGTCTCATCCTTGCTTCCAACAATCTCCGGAATCAGCTTTTCTACTCTGCGAATAATGTTATCTGCGTTAGCTGCAATATCCTGTGCCTGTTCCGTCAGATCATTGATACCATTCTCAACTTCCTTACAGGATTCATTAATATTGGTAATGGATTCTGTCTGCGTCTCAATACTGGCACTTGTCTCCTCCATTACTGCACTGATTTCAACAATGTTCTGAGAAATGAATTTGACCTTCTCATTGGATGAATTCAGACTATCCTCCATCTCCTGTGCTTTATCTCTGGTCTGTCTGATTGTCATAATAAAATTATTCTTCATTTCATCAACCAAATAGATGATTTCCTCATCCTCATTCTTACATACTATCTGGTTGCGATCACCAATAATTGTGTCTTTGATAAATCTCTTCATATCTTCTACAGGTTTAAGACTCTTCTTTATTGTAAATAGAATCAATACTGTCATGATCGCTAATATTACCAGTGAGACAAATATGGACAGAATAATCATTGCATAGATACCCATATGAACATTCTCACTCGGGACAGCAACTCCAAGTGTCCAGTTGCATGAAGAAAGCTGTGCTGTAGAAATGAATACCTCATCAAATTTGTAATCCGTTATGCGAACTGCCAATCCACCATTGTCAATTACTTCGCTTATATTATCTTCTATTGCAAATGCACCTTCTGCAGATGGCAAATGTTCCTCATCCGGGTGCGATACATAGTTACCATTCTCATCAATTAGGAATGCATATACATTCGTATCAAAGTTAATACTCTTGGTTTGTTCAACGATTTCTGTAATATATACATCTTCTCCTGCTACACCCACCAGCGTATCACCATCATAGATTGGCGTTGCAACTGTAATCATCATCTCATTGCTTACCTGATCTACATAGGGTGCTGAGACAATCGTCTTATTCTGTTCTACTGCTTCCGTGTACCAGCTTCTTGTTCTTGCATCAAAGTCCTCCGGGAGGCCTTCTTCTGAACCAGACATCATATACAAATCCTTATCCGCAAAAGCTATATAAATGTCTGCGACATCACTGTCTACGTCCTCTTTATAACCTCTTATAACATTGCGGATGGTATCTCTGTCGTTATAGAGCCCATAGCGAACCGTGCTTTCAGCAATGCCCTCTATAAATGACATCTTCTCCTGCATGAAAATATTGAGTTGTCCGGCGTAAACCTCTGCTTCCGTCTTCAATTCACTCTTCTGACCGGCAATCTGTTTCTCGCTTGCATTCATCAGATTAATAGAACAGAGCAATGCTAATGCAATTGCCGTTATCAACAGTATGGTAACTGTTAATTTTCCTCTGATTGTGTGAAAAAAATTCTGTTTTTTCATTCGTTCAATACCTTGCCTTTCCATAACATTACATATAAATCATACGGATAATAATTATAGCACTTTTTTGGGTAATATGCTATATAATCTTTTTTTAATTCATTGTTTATTTGTGCAAATTTTATGTTTTGACAAATACATTGTCTCTCGGCCATATTCAAATACCTGTTGTATAAATGGAAACAGGAACGATGTATATTCAAAAATAGTGTCGCCTTACAGCGACACTATTTTAAATTATCTTTCAACTAATTATTATAACTTCTCTACACTGATGGTAACCTTCTCACCATTGACATTCCACTCTTTACTGATGGTGTAGGTCTGGTTCTCTTCTACCTTATCGGCAAGAACCTTAGACGCGATTGCTGCTTCATTCTTCTTAACGATGTCCACAATCTTGTCATTACCAAGAAAGGCAACTGCAATGTGATCCATAACTTCAAATCCGGAATCCTTACGCATGGTCTGCACCTTACTGATAACCTCATAGACAAAGCCTTCTTCTAAAAGCTCAGCAGAAAGATTGGTGTCCATGACGACAGTAACATCACCATCTGCCTCAGCCATATAGCCTTCCTTCTGCGCCATTGTGATTAACAGATCTTCTTCTGCAAGAGCTACCTTAGTTCCATTGACATCAAACTTCAGTGCACCCTGTGCTTTTAACTCATCCATTGCAGCGTTGCCGTCAACAGATGCAAGGTACTTCTGGATACCTCCAAGCTGCTTACCATACTTAGGACCAACGGTCTTTAACTGCGGTTTAAAGGTATA
>JAKQFQ010000519.1 GCA_029558315.1 Bacillota bacterium | reverse complement strand
GCTTTTACAGAAGAGGGTCATTACAAAATGACTGAGTCTATGATTGAATTGAAAAGAGGTAATCAAATATTCAGCGAAAACTTTGACCAGACAACAACGAATTGGGAAATCATCTGTACCAATAACGATTATAGTTGGCAGTTGAAAAACAATAGCCTGGAAAGCTTTTCTGCTTATGATACTCAAAACCTCTTTTCTCTCACCTGCCCGGTCGCATACCAATCACTTAGTGAACAGGTGATTTCACCTTCAATCAGCCTGCCTCAATCAGATTTCTTAAAAATGTCCTTTTATGTAGCATATTCAGACGCCTATCCACAGTATCCAGGAGTTACTTTAAAAATATCCAATAATGATGGTCAAAGCTGGAACAACCTCTGGCAGAGTACTCAGGATGGAGATGACTGGAGATGGCATCAGATCTTTATTGATTTGTCAGAATATGCAGGCCAGACAGTTAAATTACAGTTTGTTGTAAATGGGTTTAGTTATTGTGATGTATCAATAGATGCGATTCAGATTTATGATTCTGAATTTCTGCCCACTCAGGATATAGTACTGCCTGCTGTTGTGGATATGAGTGTTTATCCTAATCCGCTGAGAATGACCTCAGCAAGAGCTGGATTTTTTTCAAATATTGATTTAAAACTGGATAAAGCGGAGAATGTACAAATTAGTATTTACGACATCAAAGGCAGAAAGATCAATACATTGGTCAATAATTACTTAGCTTCAGGCAAGCACCAGTTCACCTGGAATGGACTCAATCAAGAAGGGAAAGCGGTTGCCAGTGGAATTTACTTTGTCAGAATGACTTCCGGTAATCTGTCTGAATGTCGTAAACTAATGATATTGAAATAGAATTTCAGATTAAGCGGTTTGTAAGGATTAACGAAGCGTAGAGACGCGATTTATCGCGTCTCTACATGCACTGTTCATCCAAACTCGTACTGCGAGCATCCTGCTTGCTGAAAAAGCTACAAGCAAGATGCTTGTAGTACGACCAGCTTGCGAAACTAAACAATGACAAGCAGGTTGCTTGCCCTACAGCAGAAAAGACGATGACAAGCAGGTTGCTT
>JAKQFQ010000037.1 GCA_029558315.1 Bacillota bacterium | reverse complement strand
CCGATTTTCCAATTTCAATGAACGACTCATTACCGTCAGCTCCTTCCGCTGATCTTCTGTTATTACTATGGGTACTATTTTCCTTGCCATAGGGCAAAGATACTATTTTATAGTTGACTTATCAAGTAATTATCACACTAGACATGGATAACATGGTTTATGCTCTTGACAGCACGACCATAGTTCTTTGTCTGAGTATGTTTCCCTGGGCTAAGTTTCGCAAGGCTAAAGGAGCTGTGAAAATGCATACTCTACTGGATTTACGAGGCTCTATTCCAATCTACATAGATATCACTACAGGTTCCGTTCATGATGTGAACATATTGGATACGATGCCGATTGAGCCTGGTTCTTATTACATTATGGATAAAGGCTATACTGATTTCAATAGGCTTTATCAGAAGATCACTACCCAGAATGCATTCTTCGTCACAAGAGCGAAAGATAATCTCAGGCATACCGTTGTGGAGAATTTTGAAGTTGATAAGAATGCCGGAATACTTGAAGATAAACTCATTTCTCTTGACGGGTTCTATACTTCGAAGAAATATCCTCAGATGCTTCGTATCGTGACCTACGAGGATTTCTCTGATGGCACGCTGTATCACTTTATGACCAATGATTTTACGCTTGAGGCCATTACAATAGCAGAACTTTACAGAGACCGATGGAAGATTGAGCTTTTCTTTAAATGGATCAAAGGACATCTTAAAATCAAAGCCTTCTATGGAACCAGTGAGAATGCTGTCAAGTGTCAGATCTGGATTGCCATCTGCACATACCTTATCGCAGCAATCGCGAAAAAGAAACTTGAACTTCAGGTATCTCTCTACACTTTCACACAAACTTTAGGACTTACCTTGTTCGAGAAAACTAATATCAAAGAACTATTTTGTGGCAAAAAATACATTAACAATTTGTCCAATAATCCCATTCTGCCACTATGGGAAATTTAAACCGGACAGCAGTGACTCAGGATCATTGATAACACAAATTCAGATTCGGTCAGGATCCGCAATTTGAGTGAAGTTGCCAGGTTATGCAGTAATGTGAAACCGGTCAAGGGTATGGAATATGCCAGGCAGGCTTTGACACTCTCTGAAAAAATTGGGCACGAACAGGGCATTAGCATGAACCTGAATAATTTAGGATCAGCCCATACTACAGTAGGAAATTTTGATTCGTCGCTGGTTTATTATCAAAGACGTCTGGATCTGGTGGAAAAGATGAAAGATACCCTGGAAGTTGCCATGACCAAAGACAACATATCCATAATTCACCTGTATAAAGGGAATTATAATATTGCCCTGAAACTTAGAGAAGAATCCAATAACATCTATAAGAAAGCAGACAAGATTCTCATGCTGGCCCGCGGCTATATATGGATGGGGAATATTTATTTATCCCAGGAAAAATTTGATACGGCATTACAGTATTACCTGGATTCAAAAAGAATTTATGAAGAAAAAAAAGATCCGGCAACGGCTTATGCACTGGTAAACATAGGGACGGTGTACAGGAGAATGAAGCATTATCAAGAGGCCATTGACAATCTGGAGAGATCAAAAGAATTGTTTGCACAGATGGGAGACCTGAATGGAGTGGGCGGCGCGTTATATAGGATTGCCACTATTTAGTCAACCCTTATAAAACGCGTATTTTTCAACATTCCGGGGAACAGGCTGTAGCGCCAGCCATCTGTCCCTTCTTCTGAATAATGAAACCACCATAGCCCACTTTTCGAGGATACAGAAAAGGGCAAAAAGGAGCTCCT
>JAKQFQ010000028.1 GCA_029558315.1 Bacillota bacterium | reverse complement strand
AGAGCACTTCAATATCAAAGGTCAAGGACATGCTGCCTGCTTCTATTGTCTGGGTAAGGGGAAAAAAGGAGTAATCCTCACCAGCTATGGCTGTGCTTGCCTGGCTGACCTCAAGAGTCGCGAGCACGTCTTGATCCGATGCCTTGGACATTATCAAAGTAACACTTTGAGAAGAGCTGCCCACATCTCCTTCATCAATGGTGAGAGAGCCAAAGGAAAAAGAGACTCGGGGCAGTCCGTCATCATCCTGAATTATCACTTCCAGTATAGGATTATCGCCGAGTATCGCATTGGTCACACTGATGATTTGAATGAAAAAGTTTTCATCGAATTCACCTAAGGAATCATTGATTAATTCCACCTCAATCTCTCCCGCTGTGGCTCCACCAGGAATCACCAACGCATTAGAAGGCAGGAGATAATCATCCGGTGTTAGAGCTGTTCCTTCATCTAATATGGAATAATATACAGTGACATCTTCGGCAATCACCTTTGAGAGATGAACTTCTATCTGTCCTGTTCCCTGATTTTCATTCAACAATACCAATTCACTGGCAAAATTGATAAGGGCATTGCTTTCATCATCCAGAATCACAAAAACCATCTCCTTCTGATTGCCTAAAATTGCTCCCTGAGGATTGCTCAAAGTGATGATAATGGTTTCATTGCTTTCTGAGAACAAATCGTCATATAAAGTAAAGGTTATACGATGTTCTGTTTCTCCTGCAGTTATGCTGGCTGTGCCATCCAGAAAAAAATAATCTGCACCGCTGGTTGCTGTTCCACCTGTGACTTGATAGTCTACCAGGATGTCTTCTGTCCAGGGTTTATTTATTTGAATAAGGATTTCTTGTTCCTCAATGTATTCCAAACCTGAGGATTGACTGCCGGCAAATTCTATATTCGGCATACCATCATTGTCCACGATTGTCAGAGTGTATTCGGAATACATGCCCAGGGTGGCCTTCCTTGGATTTGTCAGTGCAATCATCACTGTTTCATCCTCTTCTTCACGGTCATCATCCATGATGAATAAGCTCAGGGTTTTTGAGGTTTCTCCTGCAGCAAAGGTGAGAGAACCTGCGGTAAAAGTATAATCATTGTCTTCCGTAGTTGCTGTTCCGCCTGTCACAGAATAATCAACCGAGACATCACTGATAGATTCCTCTGACAAAACAACAGTAATAGTGACTTCAGATAAGGACTCCTCTGCTTCAGAAAAAGAAATATCAAATGAAACCGTGACACCCAATTGATAAGGAATGGGAAGGGTTTGATATTCCTCATTGAGATAACAATGATTCATGAAAATATGGATCACACAAATAGCCAAGTAAATATATGGAAAAAGGTTATTCTGTTTTTTCATTAGACATCCATAAAAAAAAGAAAGATATCCACAGTGACAGCATAGTCTTCCTGGGTTTCAATGGGTTCTTCAATGTAGCTGGTCACCTCCAGATTAGAGAAAGGAATCCCCAGCAATTGAAAATATTTCAAGACAATCTCTGTGTGTTGCTTGGATTTCTGAATTTCCTCCTGATTATTCACATCCTTTACCCTGATAGATAAAATTAAAATGGCTTCTTCATAAGGATGAATAAGTTGATAAA